>MAXL01000054.1 GCA_001751005.1 Desulfobacterales bacterium S5133MH16 | reverse complement strand
CCTTATCAGAACCTTATTAACCTCTATTTACAAGACTGCGCTCATTCCCAAAAAAAGCTGAAACTAAAGTGGGCTTCATAAAAAAATCAAACACAGAACAACAAGATGCAGAATTGACCCAAAAAGCCGGCGACTTTATATCAATTTATCCATACCTTGAAAAACTCACATTTATCAAGGTCTCGGTTGGCTTTTTGGGCAACTAATCCTGGGCCGTTCACCTTCAAAAAAACATTGCGCTGCTTAATGCAGCAATATGTTGCATTTTGCTATTTTTTATGATACCGTTGCCTGAAATAATATCAAAGGAGGTAACAATAATGACAACCGCAGTAAGAATTACCGACGATTTGGTTCGGGACGCAAAGATATATAGTAAAATCGATAAACGGTCGTTAACTGGTCAGATTGAATATTGGGCACGGATTGGAAAATGCGCTGAAGAAAATCCCGATTTAACCTATAGCCTGATTAAAGATATTCTTATCGGTCTTGCAGAGCTGGAACAAGGTGAATCATCAGAGTACAAATTTGGATAACCGACAGTGAAAATTCTTCAGTCCCGATCATTTGAACGAAAAGTTAAAAAATTCGGCAAGCAAGAAAAAAAGGTGCTGGACAAACAGATTCTAAAGATTGCCGAAAACCCATCTGTTGGCATAGAAAAAAAAGGCGATCTCCGTGGAGTATACGTTCATAAGTTCAAAATAAGAAGCATCCAATATTTGCTTTCATATCGTCTTATTAGAGATGATCTTGAATTAATAATGATTGGCCAACATGAAAATTACTATAGGGATTTTTTAAAAAAATCCCTATGAAAATTATCAACCTGAAATTGATTCGAACCAATGATACCAGTCAATCATGAAAAAAATGCCGTAAACGTCTCATCCTATCTTAAAAGGATGGCCGAAATAGCGCCATATAAAAGGGCGGTTGTTTATCCTGCAGGCCGGGATAATTATGGCCGAGTTGCATATTCTCACCTTACCTTTCTGAGACTCGATCGGGAATCTGACTGTCTGGCCCACGGGTTTGAAAAAACAGGCATCAAGCGCGGCGTCCGTACTATTTTGATGGTAAAACCCGGCCTGGAATTTTTTATTATCATATTTGCACTTTTCAAAACCGGAGCGGTTCCGGTTGTTGTAGACCCCGGAATGGGAATACGCCGCATGGTCGACTGTTTTAAAGAAGGCCGTCCCCATGCGTTTATCGGTATCCCTGCCGCCCATTTACTTCCAACCATTTATCCAAAATATTTCAATACCGTAAGGACATGGATAACCGTGGGCCGACGCTGGTTCTTGAAAGGTTTTACGCTTAACCGGGTCCGTCAGATTCCCTGGAGACCCTATACAGCAGCTAAAACCGGTCGGGATGAGACAGCCGCCATCCTTTTTACCACCGGCAGCACAGGACCGGCCAAGGGTGCGGTATACACTCATGGCAATTTTGATGCTCAGCTCCGTCATATAAAATCCCACCTGGGCATTTCTACTGATGAAATAGATCTTTCCACATTTCCGCTTTTTGCTCTGTTTTGGCCGGCACTGGGAATAACGTCAGTAATACCGGACATGGACCCCACGAAACCGGCACGGGTAAACCCTAAAAAGATCATTGAGGCTATTTTAAACCAGGGGGTTACCAGCATGTTCGCTTCACCCGCCCTGTTGAATCGCGTCGGCAGATACGGCAAACAAAAAAACATAAAGCTGCCGTCTTTGAAAAGGGTAATTTCAGCCGGAGCACCGGTAGCACCATCTGTTATTGAGCAGTTTGCCTCCATGCTGTGTGAAGATGCCGAGATTCATACGCCATACGGCGCCACCGAAGCGGTGCCCGTCATATCTATCTCGAGCAATGAAATCCTGTCTGAAACCAGAAAATTAAGCGAGCAAGGCTATGGTATCTGCATCGGACGTCCCATTAACGACCTATACGTGCGAATTATCAAAATCAGTGACGATCCCGTCAGCAAGTGGTCAAACGACCTTGTGGTTGAAGACACCGAAATTGGTGAGATAACGGTGAAAGGAGATCTGGTCACCCGACGCTACTTTGAAAGACCCGAAGCAGATGCCCTTTCCAAGATTAAAGACGGCAATACGGTATGGCACCGGATGGGTGATCTCGGATGGATCGATTCAAAGGGAAGGATATGGTTCTGCGGTCGCAAAAGCCACCGTGTGACCACTGAAGAAACTACTCTTTTTACCATCCCCTGCGAGGCGATCTTCAACAATCATCCCATGGTGTTTCGAAGCGCCCTTGTAGGGATAGGCCCTCCGCATCATCAAAAACCGGTGATATGCATCGAACTGGAACATGAAAAAATTAAGGTTAAAAAAAAGAAAATTAAAAAAGAACTTTTTGAGCTTGCACAGCAAAATGAATTCACAAAGAACATTGACAGTATATTGTTTTGTAAGGCTTTTCCGGTAGACATCCGCCATAATTCAAAGATTTTCCGTGAAAAACTGGCAATATGGGCAGAAAAGAAATTAAGTTAGCGAAAAATGGTAAATCAATTAAAGCAACCCCTCCCTTAAAAGTTCTGGTCACAGGGGGTGGCGGTTTTTTGGGCAGCGCTATTGTAACACTGCTTGTGGAAAGAAGATATCATGTCCGAAGCTTTTCCCGCAACCGTTACCCCGAACTTTCATCCATGGGCATTGAACAAATACAGGGCGATATCTGCAATAAAACTGCAATTCAACAAGCATTACGGGGCGTGGACCTTGTTTTTCATACCGCAGCAAAAGCCGGGATCTGGGGAGATTATTCCGACTACTACAGAACCAATGTAACCGGCACCCAAAACGTTATTGCCGGCTGTAAAAAGCATCATATTTCAAGGCTGATTTATACAAGTTCGCCCAGCGTTGTCTTTAACGGTACAGACATGGAGGGGGTTAACGAATCTGTTCCTTATCCGGCAACGTATCATGCGTATTATCCGCAAACAAAGGCGATTGCCGAACAGTATGTCATCAAGGCCGCCGGCCAGGGGTTAATGACAATTATTTTGAGGCCTCATTTGATATGGGGACCACGGGATAAACATTTTGTCCCTAGAATTATCGCAAGAGCGAACCGCCTCATAAGAGTGGGTAACGGTAAAAACCTTATAGACACGGTTTACATAGACAATGCTGCGGATGCCCATATTCTGGCTGCGGATGGATTGGAAAAGAACTCCAAACTTTCCGGAAATATGTATTTTATCAGCCAGGGCGACCCTGTTCCTTTATGGGATATGATAAACCATATTCTAAAGGCGGCAGGTCTTGCTCCTGTCAGGCGTTCAATGCCCCGCAGGATGGCATGGATGATCGGAGTGATGCTCGAATTGGCTTACCGAACTTTTAATATTAGCGGAGAGCCCCGGATGACGCGTTTTCTGGCAGATGAACTCGCAAAAGCTCACTGGTTCGATATCAGCGCTGCCAGAAAAGACTTAGGATATGCCCCCCGGATCTCAATAAAAGAAGGTCTTCGCCGCCTTGAAAGCTGGCTTCAGAACAAACAGTTAGGATAACGTTTGATTTCGGTTTTTCCAGACAAAGCAAACAAAAAAGGCATCCCATCTTGTTTCAATGAGATGCCTTTGATAACATGATTATTTTGGAAACTAAGGTTTTTGGACGTTTTTTGCTGACGGTCCGCGGTCGCTCTCTTCCACGTCAAAAGTCACCCGTTCTCCTTCAGCCAGGGTTTTGAACCCATCCATGTTAATGGAAGAATAATGGACAAAAATGTCCGTACCGTCTTCCTGCTCAATAAATCCAAACCCTTTTTTGTCACTAAACCACTTCACAATCCCGTTTGCCATAATTCTGACCTCCTTTTAAATCTTCTCATTTGTAGTCCCAAGCTTCAGGTCGTCACGCCGACAAAGGGAAAAATCCTTTAGAGCGAAATCAACCCGCAAAAACCGCCGGGCCCTTATAATACTTATAAATCAATAAAGTGTCTTCATGGCAAATGTCAAAGCAAATGTCAAGGCAAAATAGTTCCCGAACCGGCTCATGTTTCGAAATTAACCTTTATACGCCGGGGCTCAAATCGACCTTGTCGGTTGTTTCTTTTTGATCGTGTACCAGCCGGAGAGGATATCTGTTGCCTTGATCAAATTCAAGCTGCAGGCGATATTTATCGATTTCAGCATGGCTGTCTATGGCTTTTATTGCCAGAAGATACTTAAGATAGATTACCCATTTCAATTAACGTTGCAATCTTCTTTGACAATCTCGTAAAAAGTCGAAATTCGACGGCAAAGTAAAAAGCTCCAAATTCAAGGCGCGCAAATCCTGAGGAATGAGGCGTACTTATAGTACGCTGCAATGACGAAGGATGCAGCGCAACGCAGAAGTT
>MAXL01000053.1 GCA_001751005.1 Desulfobacterales bacterium S5133MH16 | reverse complement strand
TGCAAATTTTGCAATCATGAGGCGTACTTATCGTACGTTGAATGATTACGAAATGCAGCACAACGCAGAAGTTGGACTTTTTACGAAACCGTCAAGATTATCATCTCTGTTGTTTGTTAAATTGAATATAATAGCCTCCCAATTGATAAAATATATTCAAATTTTTTGTCTGCTATTTACCTTTATCATGTTTTTTTACAAATGATAGAATTTTCTCATTGGTTTCAAGGAACTGGATTCCAGTGCGAAACTTTCCAGAATCTTCTTCTCGGCAATAAATTGTTCTACCTTTAATATAGATTACTTCATCTTCTATACTGATTACTATTAAGGTAATATCTTGAGGTTTTATGGGGTTATGAGTTTCAATAAGGATACCTCCTAAGCTTACATTTATGCCCTTTCCCGATCCTTGACTTATTTCGTTGCCGCTACTATCGAAGCAAACATAAGATATAAGGTTGGTCGTTTCGAATCTCGGATATTGTCTTCTATCTGTTATCATCAAAAATATCCTTTCCCATTATGAGGTTGTCCCAACTCAATTACGACGGTGATCATTTCAGGGTGCACATCACCTGTCTTCACCCATGTTGATTAATGAATTCGCTATAAGTTTTTATCAGGCCTGTTACAAATGATAGAATTTTTTCATTGAATTCAAGAAACTGGATTCCCGTTCGAAATTTTCCGGAATCGTCTGTCCGGCAATGAACGACCCTGCCTTTAACAGGAACCAACTCGCCTTGAATATCAATGGTAATGAGCAGGACATCCTGCGGCTTTAACGGGTTATGAGTTTCTATGAAGAGTCCCCCTTGACTGATCTCTATGACCGTTCCCATCCTTTCCTCTGTTGGCTTGCCGCTATCGTCTAGACAAACATAAGATAAAGGATTGTGTGTTTTGACTCTCTGATATTTTCTTCTTTCTTTTATGGTCAAGTTTCTCCTCCTTTTTATCACAAGGTTGCCCTTATTCAACCCGGACACTTTGAGATCTTTGATTAAGAAACGGGGCGTTGCTAAAGTGCGTCTCAGGATCCATTTCAGATAAAAACAAGGTCGAGTTTTTAAATAAGAAACTCGGCAGGCTGAATTCCCAGGGTAGACGGATGTATACTTTTAACAATGTTTCTCCGGAATACGCCGGATTGAGCGTCACGTTCGGCCAGATCCGCCACCCCGACCCTTGTATAGCCTCCATTCCCATCTGCTGCCAACAGCACCACCATGGGTCGCGCCCCGTCGAACATTGTATCAGTATCCATCACCAGGGCTAACTCTCCCGTGTCCAGTTCTAAGAGTGAACCTATGGGGTAGACCCCGAGCATGTTAATAAACATTTTAAGGAGGATCGGATCAAAATCCGTGCCTGCGCCGTCCAACATAATATTAAGCGCCTGATCAGGGCTAAAAGCCATATGGCGGTATATCCGAGGGGAAGTGATGGCATCGAACACGTCTGCAATGGTTATGATCCGGCCAAACAGACTCACGGATTTCTTACGGTTCGTCTTGGGGTATCCCGAAAGGTCATACTTCAAATGATGTTCAAACGGGGGAAGCAGGATTTTTGCCTTGAGATCATGGGGGGCCTGTAATTTGATGATTTGGGTGACACTGTATATGGTATGTTTCTTTATTTCCTCAAACTCGCTTTGGTTCAGCTTTCCGGGCTGGTGGATAATTTCAATGGGTATGTCCAGCTTTCCCAGATCATGGAGAATCCCACATACTCCCAGGCAGTGCAAAGACGTACGCGAAAGACCGATGCGCTGCCCCAGACACATGGAGAGAATCGCAACATTCACCGAATGGGTAAAGGTGTAGTCATCATAATCCCGGATGGTGCTGAGCCCCAAAAGGATCGGCTCATCTTCCATTACCAGATCTACCATGTTTTGGATCACGCGGAGGGTCTTGCGAACCCCTGCCTTTTTTTGGCAGGAAATTTTACCAGCCACCTCTTTTAAGGAATCAAGGGCGTAAAAATAAGATTTTCGAGCCTTTTCCTTGCGTTTTTGCACCTGATCCTGAGGGTCAATCTCAGGGGGTTGATCTTCAGGAGGCGCATCTTGTTCATAGACAACTTCCGCCCATGCAAAACCCTGGTTCTCCAGCTGTTGGACAAACCACTTCAGAGGGTCCTCCTGTTGCTCGGCGTTGTTCAAGGTACGGCTAAACTCGATAATCTCTTTGGCTGAGGCATCTTGGATATCGGCAAAAAAACAAAGTCCCGGGAGATTTCGCTTTTCCAAGTACTGAATCAAATTATTAATAAGACTATCAATCTCAGGCCGGTAGCGTAGTTTTTCATCCTGCAGATAAATATTTCCCCGGGAAATCTGGAGGGTAATCTGGTCATCATCCACAAGCAACCGGGCGATAACCTGCATGAACTCTTCAATGCATTCCAACAGCAACTGATTGTTATCCTCATGGATCTTAGCCAGTTGGATCAGTTTGTAAAAAGTCCGAATAAACTCCTCATGCAATGATCGGGTTTCCAGAGTCATTTGTGAACCTTTAAGGCTTTTCGATAAGCAGATCGAACACTTGGAAACAGGCTTTTTGAAGCTTGCTCAAGGACTTCCTGCGCTTCCTCTGTGTCCAGTTCAAGCAAAGCCAGGGCCGCTCCCCGCCGCCGCAGCGACCTGCCGAAACTGAAATTCAAGCCTTGGCTGATCAGGGACTCGCGTAAAAACGGAACAAAACATCGGGAATCACAACGGACCAGTGTTTTGTAACAATTCAGGATCTGCTCATCGTCCTCACGGCGGATTTTTTTATGGTCAAGATAATTCCGTATCAAATTCCCGGTCTCCGGGTCTTCGTGCTTCTCCAGATACTTCCACATCATCCGGCGAATGGGGAGAACAGGATCGTCGATGAACGGAAAAAGCTTCTTGGTCATGTTTTCATCCCGACGGGTCAAGGCCTTGAGGGCTTCCAGGCGCACCCGGCCCGATTCATGGTGCGTTATTTCGAGGAGAATTTGCTCGGTTTTTTCACCTTTGATATGTCCGAGAATAAAGACGAGCTTTTTGACTAACGCCTCTTCCGGTCGATCCAGCAACTGTTCTAAAGGATGAATATCTTTTAGTGCCAGCGATCCAATAATTTCCATGAGCTGCCGTTCCACAGGCATGGATAGTTTCTCAAGTAACAGAGGAGCAAGAGCGGTTATCGCCGCCGGCGGGAAACGCAGAAACAAGCGCCGAAAAACTTTGATTCGGTCCGTATGTTGTTTATCAAAAGTTGGTAAAACCTGCTTGAGAACCCCCAACACCTGTGTACCGGAAATATAAATTAAGAATCGACCCAACAAAGGCCGGGCCCAGGGTTTCTCGATTTTGCAAGAGTGATAAGTTTTTTGTAAGCTTTCCAGAAAATCGAGAGCGATTTGAAAATTACCTTGAGCCAGAGCGTTCTTGAATTCCTCCTTTATAAATTCAAGAATAATCGAGTAATCCTCGGGTTGGCTTTGAGTTCGGAGAACAATTTCTAGAGCATCAAACACGTCTTGTGTGCCGCTTTGCTGTTCTTCTTCGGCCACCATTTGTTTTAGAATCCGCGACTCTTCCGGGGTCAGTTGCCAGATTGTTCTGTCCATGGTGGAAAGGGCCATGCCGGCACCAGCATCCGCGGCATCTTCCGTATCGGCCACGTCCTGCTGATCATCATCTGCCTGCTCCTGCATGGCTGCGTCCGGTGTCTCACGATCCTTCACTTTGAAGGTGGAAAAATCTGTTAGTGTCTCAGCTTTCCATAGAACATCCATGGCCGCATACTGCAAATGCGGGAAATCCATCTCCCACAAGGCGGTGACAAGGTCTCCCTCGGCTTCTTCCTGTAACCTTTTGTAGTCATTGTAAATTTTAAAAAACCCGGAGATTTCCCAAAGTTCGAGTCCTTGTTTAAACTCCAGCCACTGAATGCCGTCCCGAAACAAGGGGAAGGCCAATTCCCCTGTTTTGGGATCATCGTGTTGAACCGTTTCACTCTGAAAAAAAAGCCGATCCTTTTCTACATCGAATTTAAAATCACCATAATTTTCTATAAAAGCATCTATACGGGACTTGACAGTTTGGAGGGAGTTTTGGCAGGTTGCATGACTTTCAGGATACATGGCATAGTTTTTAGCGGCCATAACAAACGAAGTGATTACCGCATCGACAGCTTGAAGTTCTTGAGCAGTTTGCCCTTGATCATGAAAATTAATCTTCTTTTTTGCGGATTGTTCAGGCATACCCTGCCATTTAAAGATAAGCTAATGGTTCATATAGCTTTAACCAAACAAATATTATAGCTATCAATACGC
The DNA here is from genome assembly GCA_001751005.1 of Desulfobacterales bacterium S5133MH16. GTDB lineage: Bacteria > Desulfobacterota > Desulfobacteria > Desulfobacterales > UBA11574 > S5133MH16. The sequence goes on along the minus strand of MAXL01000053.1, from coordinate 14,543 downwards.
AGAAAGTATGATTTTTTTCGTATTTTTCAGGTCGAGATTTCTAATACTTTAGCATTAGATTAGGCGGGGGGTAATAGAAAAAACCTCATACTTTAGTATTAGATTCGTTCTATATTGTCTAATGGCCGAACAATAACTGACCTATATAACAACCGATGTTTAAGGTTCGCATAATATATGTTGTATGTCAAGAAAAAATAATACAATATATTGTAATGGAGGCGATGTTACCGTAAACTCGGTTATTTTTTTCTGTGGTTGTGATGGAACAATTCAATCTCTTTATTTAGCTTCTTACCGGCCCTTTCAATCTGCATCTTGAGCCTGCTCCCGATTTTGCTGTAAAACAGCGCAAGTTTCAAGTCAGCCAGCGATTGTATTGACTGACCCGCAACCATTTGAATAACATCACCTTCCTGCAATCCTGCTTTTTTGGCAGGGCTATTGCGACTCATACTCATGACTTCAAGTCCATGGTCTTTTTCTTCTATCATTACACCAAGTTTAGGCGTTTTATCTCCCTCTAATTTTGTGGTAATAAGCACATAATCAGCAATTCCGTCTTCAATTTCTTCATCCTGAACAACGACCGTAAAAGGTTCGCGGTTCCTCCGATAAAGACGTTCAGGAATTCCATATTTATGTCTAACGTGACCATTTCCCGCCAGTATCACCAGTTTGCTTTCAGGATTGTCTGTTAGGAATTTCTGGGCAGATTCCGACATGGCTTCATCCCACAGAATTTGCGCCTGTAAAAAATAACTAAAATCTTTTAACTCCCCTTGTTCCTTATGCAAAGGGAACACCTCGTTCAAATCTTTCCTGTAACGTTCATTTGAAAAATCCATTGAACCGGGAAGTTGTTTCTTCTCTTTATCTGATAGGCTGTATATGCCTTCACGAGCAATTTTACTGCTGATATCACCGTGGATGTTAAGGGCGACAAGGGGCAAGTTTTGTTGTTTGAGATAATCGATAATCGGTTTATACAAATTATAATCGTACCGCCACGTGCTGAAATATTCGGTCTTTTGCAAAAATTCATGCTCATCAATCCTCCCGGCCAGGTAGTCGTTCACCACCGGTTGAAAAGGCTTTTGGAACATTTCCATGCCCACAGCCAGTTTATATCCGGCGTTGTGCATCTTTTTAATGATCTGCAACTGGTTAATATGGTGGGCGAACCGGTCGTGCCTTTCCCCTATGTAAATAATGCGGGATGCTGTGAGATATGGAATAATACTGTCTATGGTTGTAAGCATACGGGGCTTTAGGACTCGGGGCGCCGGACGCGACAGCACCATAATGCCGTTATCTGCTTGGGCAATAGTTTTGTAAGTGTTCCGCCCGTTTTTAAATGCCAGCTCGGTGTATTTGCCGTAATGCGGTATTTTACGCTGCACCGCCTGAGCTTCTGTTTTGTTTTTAGCATGTAACAGAGCAATGCGCTCCGATACGTTGTATGGATTTTTATAAACTTTTATACGCACGCCGTCTTTTGGAACAGCCTGTTTTCCGAACAGCATGTTTACAGTAGTATTATTATAACCTGCAATCAGAAACGAATTTTCTTTGATTTTACGAAATGTGATGTTACCCGGGGTTTCATAAGTAATATTTTCAATCCCAAAAGAGTCAAAAATCGGTTGATATATGCACCGTTGCTCGGATGAAACAACCACAGTCAGCTTTTGTTTGCCCATAATGCCGGCCAGAACCGGAGGAATTTCTTCAGATGTTAAGTGTCGCATAATTGAGTAGTTTTCATCAATGACAGCTTTATTGGGCATCTCATCCATAAAAAGACTGATCTTCTCTTTAGATTTTTTCACATGGATAAATTGCATATTTTTACCTGTGTCGGTGTACAAGGATACGGGGATTAACAGTGGATAAACTTCTCCCTTTTGTAATAGTTCGAAGTTTAGCTTAATTTGTCCCTGTTGGACACGCAACTCAGCATTTTTTACTTCAAGTCGGGGGATACCTTTCCGGTTGAGCCAGTACCCGAAGTATGTATTCAGTTTTTTTCCGGTTACTTTTTCAAAAGCGCGCTGTATATCGTGCCAGGAAGCTTTGCGAAAACTATTTTCATGGATGAATTCCCGTATGGCTGCAAAAAACGAATCCTCACCATAGAGTTCTCGTAACCCATGAAAGAACATTGCTGATTTCCCGTAGCCTATGGTGCTTTGGGCTTTATTCCGTCTGCTGAAAAAATCACTCACCGCCATGGCATTGCCGACATTTACATAGGCATCGTAATCCAACAGGATTTGTTTGCGATAGGCTGCGTCTTTGCCCTCAAGAGCGGCATAGTGATAATCTGCCAGATAAGTCGTGATTCCTTCCGCCCAATTACCGAATGCAAAATCGATAAAAATGGAATTTCCAAACCATTGATGCAAGATTTCATGGCCTAAAGATGTCTTGACAATAAACGGCAAATTCACCACCTGCTTACCCAGCAGGGAAAAAGTCGGCATTGAAAAACCTGTGGGGAACATATTTTCTACAATAGCAAAACGCTTGTATGGATAGGATGTGAGCATACTCTCGTACATTGCCAGATATTTTTTAATATAAGCGATATATGTATCTGCAAGCTGAGCATCTTCTTTGAAGAAATAAGATTCTATAGAAATATTGTTATATTGGTCTTTTTTCAGAACATACCGGGTCGAAGCCGCCAGATGCAAACTGTCCAATGGGTGATTGAACTTAAAATCAAACGTTTTTGTTTTCCCATGTTTTTGGATGGTTACGGATTCAGATTCTGAGGTGGCTATAAAATTTTCCGGTAACGTTACGGCAAGATCATACTCAACCAGAACATTCGGACGCGGATACCAGTTGTCCATTAAAAACACATTCTCTTTGTCAATGAAATTGGTACCCTTTTGGTTGAACAGGGCCTCATAACTTATAATTATTTCTTTGCCGCCTGGCACAGACAGATTGATGCTGTCATCGGCGGCGGTAACGTTAGCGACACCATCCACTTTCAGCTCCCGCAGATTACGAACGCACAGACCCATTTTTATATCGGCATAAGCATTAATACGCGCAGTGCCGGTGATTTTATGTTCATTGGGGTTTATTTGAACATCAAGCGCATAATGAAGATGAGCACTCCAGGCCGTTGCAGGCAGACAAACAATCAAAAGAAAAAGAAGTTTTCTCATTACTTGTGGATATTCGCTATCTCAGTCTGAAAGATTTAGTTTTAATCCCCCAGATGTAAAATTTGACCCAATCAAAGCCGAACTTCAGCAATGCCACATCATCAGTCCGGATTTTTTTTAACAGTGCGGACTTTACCTTGTATCGTTTTAAAAATGTGCTGTTGAATAAAAAATCACGAAATTGATCTATATTATAAGTTGCCATAAAGGCCATTTTTGCCCTGGGCCCTTCCGGCCCCTGAGAACCCCAGGGATCGGTTTGAAACAGACGCTTTACCTCTGACCAGAGCAAGGTCATTTTATTATACAAAGCCGTGTCCTGGTCCTTTGACCATGTTCGGATTGTCCAGATTTTTTTTTCGTGCTGACCCAGACAGAATTCAGGGGGTCTGAAAAAATGAATAAGTTCTGTTTTCTGATGTTTGGCATCATAAAAAATGCCCTGTTCAATGGGAAAGGTGCGGCAGGTATCCGGACGGTCAGGATAAACCGAGCAGCCTGATTCACCCAAAAACGGACAGGTTCTTTCTTTGTTTTCAGCCATCCGAAGAAGGACTTCCGGGAAAAAACTGGAAGATCGCAACACAATATCCACATACTTGTCAATAAAATTGTCTGTAGAGATTTGAAGCCTCTTTTTCAGCCGGACAACATCGTAAGGGTATAAAAAAAGATTAAGATTGCGGCAACATCGATTAAAACAGGCAATGCCCGGGTAACATCGAAAATTAAATCTGTCCCCCTCTTCAAGTCTTTTTCCGGGCAGTTTGTCTATATCTTCTATTTCTATATATTTCATATGGTATATAGTGATCTAACGTGCTTAAAATTGATGAACTCGTAAAAAGTCCGATTTAGACGGTTTCGTAAAAAGTTCAAATTCAAGGCGTGCAAATTTTGTAATCATGAGGCGTACTTGTCGTACGTTGAATGGTTACGAAATGCAGCACAACGCAGAAGTTGGACTTTTTACGAGACCGTCAAAATTAAGGCCTTAAAAGGTTGCTGACATCTGCGCCACAGTCATTTTTATCTTTTGCGTCATACCGACCACCTGTTTCAGCTCCTTTTCCAGTTCGGCCATTTCCATGTAAAAAGGTGTCCGGTCAAACTTGAAACGCTCTTTTTCTTGGCACTGTTCGGTAAAAACCTCGCAACCCGAAGCATAAAATACCCCCTGACCGGGCCCCTGAAGTATGTGGGGAATACCATGCAACCTGCATATCATTGGCCGGTACGTATAAATCAGACACAAATTGTTAACATTAAGTGGGCACATCAATCTGACAGGAGCCCCTTTTTCATCGGCCTCACGGGTTTTCCGGCAAATTTCCAAAGCCCCGTGCTTCACCTCGACCTTCTTTTCATTAACAAGGGTATTGTATCCTTCCCTGATATAAAGGTATTCCAAAAGGGTATGATGATAGAAGCGGGTAAAACAGCAATTGTCGTCGCAGCCCGTACAATGAAAATTATAATAATCAGCAGCTTCCTGATATTTTTTATCCATAGCTGAATAAATTATTTTTAATCGCTCTAAAAAAGGGGCATAGGTTTTGCGATCGATTTTCGGCAGCATTTGCAGTATACTTGGTCGTGACTTCATAGTTGCATCGCAAGATAATCGAGCATAAAAATTGTTCGGGCTAAAATTGAGGCGAAGGGAAAAAGATTTTTGAGTAAAGATCGAGAGCATATCGGTCTGTCATACTTGCAATGAAATCGCAAACAATCCTCTCATTGGGTTGGTTATCATGATTGCACGATTCCATTTGCATGGCTTTAAGTTCTCTTTGAAACATGTTTTCGTTTTCCAAACAACATGTGTAAAGTTCGGACAGAATCTTTTTGGCCTTGACAAATTCTCCATGGACCCGGGGTGAACGATACACATTTTCATAAAGAAATTGCCTGAGTTCGGTCATGGTAGAGTACACCTCATCACTCATTTGCAGCCATAATTTATCCCCGCGAACATTAGTTGAAAATACAAGATCTTTTATCATGCTATTTGCGCGTTCGGAATGCGTACGCCCAAGAATCTTAACACACGAATCAGGAACTTGACTTTGGCTGATAACACCACTTCGGATGGCATCATCCAGATCATGATTAAGATATGCCATAATGTCGGCAATACGGACCACATTTCCCTCAATTGTAAAGGCCTGTTCATCGGGATCATCCGGAATAATTTTTCCATACCCCTTGGAATGCTTTAAAATTCCGTCTCGAACCTCATGGGTAAGATTTAGCCCCTGACCGTTATTTTCCAATACATCAACAACACGCAGGCTCTGTTCTTTATGTGTGAAATCCGGCGAATATATTTCTTTCAGAATTTCCTCACCGCCATGACCAAACGGAGTATGCCCCAAGTCATGGCCTAAGGCTATGGCTTCGGTTAAATCTTCGTTAAGACGCATGGCGCGTGCTATTGTTCTTGCAATTTCAGCCACTTCAATTGTATGGGTAAGACGGGTTCGATACTCGTCGCCCAGAGGAGACAAAAAAACCTGGGTTTTATACTTTAAGCGTCTGAAGGCATTTGAATAAACAATCCGGTCCCTGTCCACCTGAAAAGCGGTTCGGATGGGACAAGGGGGTTCCTTTTTCATGCGGCCCCGGGATTCGGCGCTTAGACATCCGAACGGAGACATAAAGCCTTTTTCACGTTTTTCAAATTCTTCACGGATATTCATATGATGACAATTATCCACAGGAAGAATGAATTGTAAAGGAATATTTGAAACTTTACATTCTGAAAATCTTGTTTTATGTTTTTATTAGTTTCAATTGAACTTTATGTATTTTCCGAGAAAGCTTACAATTTCGTGAGTTGAGGCGACCGGATGGTAAGTCACTAAAACTTAAGGGATATCAGGCTTAGAGAGGTTTGAGAACGTTGAAAAATACACAAGGGCATCATCTCATACTCGGCGAACTGGTCGATTATATTACCGGCGAAACAATCGAGGACACTCATGACGAAAGATACAGACAGAAACTGGCGCGTATTCTTGTGGAGCATAAAGGATATCTTAAAAAGGAGATCGAATCCGGCCGTAAACTTTTTATAACCGCCGCAAACAAGAAAGCTGTTTTAAAAGTTGATTATACAATTAACCTTGATGGAAAAATCTGTATTATTATAAAATATGGCCCCGGTTCTCTGGTAACCCGTCATCGTCCTGCGCTGGCTGCATCGAGACTTGTGGCCCCTTATCAGGTGCCGGTGGTTGTTGTAACAAACGGTGAGGATGCTGACATTCTCGATGGAGCGACCGGCAAGGTAATCTCAATTGGCCTTGAATCTATACCTGACAAAGCCGAACTCATTAACAAGATTGCCAATATACATTTTGATCCTATCTCACCCAAACAGGCTGAAATGGAATCTAAAATTATTTATGCTTTTGAGGTCGATGGAAGCTGTATGTGCGATGACAGCATATGCGAATTGTAAAAATTGCCCCTCAAGAAATAATTTTTTTATTAAAACAAAAAAGCTCAGAGAAACAACATGGACTATGAACACTTCATGGGTAAGGCACTGGAACAGGCAAGAAAAGCTCTGTCTGCGGGGGAATTCCCGGTAGGCTGTGTAATTGTACATGGGGACAGGATTTTGGCAACCGGTTCCAGAAAAGGTACATTAGGGGATTTCCCAAATGAAATTGACCATGCCGAAATCATAGCATTAAAGCAACTAATCGATTTAAAATTAAATACCGACAAAAATAGAGTTGTTCTTTTTACAACTCTGGAACCCTGTATTATGTGCCTGGGCGCAATGATTCTAAGCGGTATCAGCGAAATCGTTTATGCCTATGAAGATATAATGGGGGGAGGCACAAACTGTGATTTGACCAAACTGACTCCGCTTTATAAAGATTGTCGGATTTCTATTGTGCCGAGCATTTTGCGCAAAGAGAGCCTGAAACTTTTCAAGGCTTTTTTTAAAAATCCAAAAAATTCTTACTGGCGGGGAAGCCTGTTAGCCGGATATACTCTCACCCAGTAAAACCATTTTGGAAATTCTATGAACCCAATGGATCCTAAACATAATAGGAATTTCTTTTTTTAAGTCCGTCAGGGTAAACGCATTTGATTTCGGTGCAGCGTAGCGACGTGGAGCGTTCCCCCTATACTGGGATTCAAATGCGTTTGCCCTGTTAAGTCCGTCACCGGACGTTGCATAACGTCGCTTTGTGATTTTATATCCGGATTTATTCACTTGCATTTTTTGCTTGCATTTAATAATGTTGTTATATATTTCAAGATTCAATTTAGGTTGATGGCTCACAATATGGAATACGCACTAATAGGTTGGCCGGTAATTCCATATTGGAAGTACTGGCAATAATTCAAGGCTCAGGAGGTGAAGGCATAGCTATACCAAGACGTACAAATAGGACAAACAGATCAAGTAGAATTAATATTAATAGAAATATAAGGGCAAAAGAGGTCCGGGTAATAGATCCTGACGGCAATCAGATCGGAGTTATCCCTACTTACAAGGCAATTGCTGTTGCTAATGATTTTGGTCTTGACCTGGTGGAAATTTCTCCCAACGCCAATCCTCCTGTCTGCAAAATAATGGATTACGGGCGGTATAAATATGAACTGACCAAAAAGAGGCAGGAAGCAAAAAAGAAGCAGACTACATTTCAGCTAAAGGAAATAAAATTACGTCCAAAGACCGGTGAACACGATCTTATGACCAAAATCAACCATATCAAAAAGTTCATTGAAAAAAAGGACAAGGTCAAGGTAACCGTTATTTTCAGAGGACGCGAGATTACGCTTTCTAAGCTGGGTCGGGATTTGCTCGAAAGGGTTGTTCAGGAAACTGAAGAAATTTCATCGGTTGAACAACCGCCCAAATTTGAAGGTCGCACAATGATGATGGTCCTATCGCCAAAGCAATCAACAAAATAATTGTGTTCAAACAATATCGATGAATTCGTAAAAAGTCCGATTTAGACGGTTCGGTGATAAGTTCTCGATAACAAGGAGGATTTAAACCAACTCAATTTATTGAGAAAAGTATTTTTACTTATTTTTTCATAAAGATGGCGTGGGCTTGCATATGTCTGTGGCTCACGCCATCTATGTTTTACCTAAGTTGAGCGATTTTTTGCGAAGAGATGTGCTGAGATCTTGATGCATAAGGCTTCGCGAAAACCGCAGGCATACCCGTGGATATGTCGAGAATTTTCCCGCATCCTTGATGCGCAAGAGATCGGTGCAGACCGAGTAAAAAATCGCTCAATTTAGGTTTTAAATAATGGAGAAGATATCATGCCAAAAATAAAAACAAATAGAGCTGCTGCAAAGCGTTTTAAAAAAACAGGTACAGGCAAATTCGTCTTTGCAAAATCACATGCAAATCATATTTTAACAAAAAAAACCACTAAACGAAAACGTGGGTTACGGCAGAGTCAACTCATTAAAAAATCCGATAAAAAGATGGTCAGACTCCTCCTTCCCAATGGATAGTGGATTTATAATTTTTTTGGTCAGAAAATTTCAGAGCTGTCAAAGGTCTCTCAAAGTGTGCCTGGCCTTTTATGAACTGTGATAGTCTCCCTGGGATAGAGCACACGTCAGCGAATGACTGAATCAGAATATTTAGGAGAAAATTTATGCGAGTCAAAAGAGGTTTTAAAGCAAAAAGACGTCGAAAAAAAATTTTGAAGTTGGCAAAAGGGCATCGTGGAGGCCGTAGCAAATTATTTCGTACCGCAGCCGACGCTGTAGATAAGGCGCTTATGTATGCTTATCGGGATCGTAAGGCACGCAAGCGTGATTTCCGGAGACTCTGGATAACAAGAATTAACGCAGCGGCACGAATGAACAACCTGTCTTACAGTAAATTCATACACGGATTGAAACTTGCCGGTATTAATCTGGACCGAAAAGTTCTGGCTGAATTAGCAATATCTGATCCATCAGGATTTTCTCAAATCGCAAATTTAGCATCCGAACAGCTCTAACCCAACGCCTCAGAAATTCTACAACCTATAGAATTTATTTGTGTATTTTGAAACATGATGTTTTAATTCTATTACAACTTTCTCCCGCCATATGGCGGGATGAGCGAAGCCAACTAATTTGCGGTTAAAGATAAAACGAAAAATTGGAAAAAACCATAGAACAGATTAAAAAAGAGGCTCTGAAGGAAATTGAAGCTGCTTCTGATAGTGAAAGCATCAAAGCCCTTTCGGTCAGGTATTTGGGTCGAAAGGGCGCGGTTACTCAATATTTGAGAAATATTTCAAACCTGCCAAAGGAAAGCAGACCAGCAGCAGGAGAAAAGGCAAACCAAACAAAAAGAACCCTTGATGAGTTATTCAAAAACGCCTTAAAGCGACTTGAAGCTCCGTCCTATGAAACAGACAACCGGATTGATGTCTCGCTGCCCGGAAGAGTCACCCGTCAAGGATCGTTGCATCCAATTACCCAGATTACTCAACAAATATGCGATATTTTTATACAAATGGGATTTGATGTTGCTGAAGGGCCTGAGGTTGAAACAGATTATTACAACTTTGAAGCCCTTAATATCCCTAAAAATCACCCTGCAAGAGATATGCAGGACACATTTTATATATCAGACAACATTGTCCTTCGTACTCATACCTCCCCTGTTCAGCCCCGAATAATGGAAAAGCAGAAACCTCCGGTGAGAATTATTGCGCCCGGCAAGGTATACCGCTGTGACTCCGATTTAACGCACACACCCATGTTTCACCAGATTGAAGGGCTTCTAGTCGATGAAAATGTATCATTCGGTGACCTTAAGGGAGTCTTGACCACATTCGTTCACCAGATATTCGACCCGGAGACCAGTCTCAGATTTCGACCCAGCTTTTTTCCTTTTACAGAACCGAGTGCTGAAGTTGATATTCGATGTGTTATGTGTAAAGGGGATGGATGCAGAGTATGCTCACATACCGGATGGCTTGAAGTTATAGGCGCAGGCATGGTTCACCCCGCAGTGTTTGAAAACGTCGGATACGATACAACCTGTTATACGGGTTTTGCTTTCGGGATGGGCGTGGAACGGATTGCCATGCTGAAATACGGAATTGATGATATTCGTAAGTATTTTGAAAATGATCTAAGATTTTTAAGGCAGTTTTAACATGAAGGTCAGTTTAAGCTGGTTAAAAGAATACATTGACGTTGATATCAATGTTAACGATTTGGCCGATGCCCTCACCATGGCCGGTCTTGAAGTTGAAGCAATTTCAGATCGTTATGATTATTTAAATAGTGTTGTCATCGGCCGGTTAGTCAAGATTGATCCCCATCCCAATGCCGATAAATTGAAACTCTGCAGAGTTGATATCGGTGACCGAACCATCACTGTTGTTTGTGGTGCTCCCAATGTCAAAAATGATATGCTTGCACCCTGTGCCATGCCCGGCACCTGTTTCCCAAAAGGAACAATCCTTGAAAAAAGTATAATCCGGGGAGATGCTTCAGAAGGGATGCTTTGCAGCGAGATGGAACTTGGGCTCGGTGCCAATAGTGACGGCATCATGGAACTTGGCCGAAACTATTCGGTGGGTTCTCCCCTTAACAAAGCACTTGGCTTGTCAGACCCTGTGTTTGAAATCGATCTGACGCCAAACAGACCGGATTGCCTCAGCATAATTGGAACAGCTCGCGAAATTGCGGCTTTTCGGAAAAAAAAAGTGACTTACCCTGAAATTTGTCTGCCGGAATCCTTTGATGACATTTCAGACTATACATCTATAACCATAATGGCCCCTGAACTTTGTCCACGATACGCTGCCAGTCTTGTTTTCGATATTACTGTTGGACCGTCTCCTTTCTGGCTTCAGGACCGCTTAATTTCTGTGGGTTTGAAACCGATTAACAATATTGTCGATATAACTAATTTTGTAATGATGGAAACCGGCCAACCGCTTCATGCCTTCGACTTTGATCGCCTTGCCGAAAACCGGATTGTGGTGCGCACAGCCAGGGAAGGTGAATCCTTTATCACTCTTGATGGGAAAGAACGCCGCCTTGACCCGGAAATGCTTATGATTTGCGACGGTGAGAAACCGATCGCCCTTGCGGGGGTTATGGGGGGATTGAATTCCGAAATTGAAAGCTCCACAACAAAGATTTTTCTTGAAAGCGCATACTTTGATCCGGTTTGCATCCGAAAGACTTCAAAAAAAACGGGGTTAATTACAGATGCCTCACACCGTTTCGAACGTGGCGTGGATCCCAACGGAACCATTTTCGCAATAAATCGAGTAACGCAGCTCATTGCTGAAATCAGTGGGGGTAAACTTATTAAAGGTACAATCGATGAATATCCAAACACTTTCCCTGAGAAGATAATTGATTTTAGCGTCACGGAGTTAAACCGCCGGCTGGGCACTTGCTTGGATATAAATGATATTGAAAACCACTTGAAATCCATTGAATTTCAAGTTGATAAGACCGGCAATGACAGACTTCAGGTTATTCCACCATCCTGTAGAGTCGATATAACCAGATTTGAAGACATTACAGAAGAAATTGCACGTTTATTCGGTTACAACAACATCAAAACAACCTTCCCACTAATACCTGCTGAAGGCAGGCATCCATCAAAAAAGATCGAATCACGGAATCGAATTAAATGCCTGATGACCGGGTTGGGATTTAATGAAGCAATAACTTATAGTTTTATCAGCAAATTATCATGTGACCGCCTCAATCTTGAACCGGATGACAAAAAAAGACAGGTCGTAGATGTATTAAATCCTCTGTCTGAAGAGCAGTCGGTAATGCGAACATCTCTTATACCCGGTCTTCTTGAAACAATGAAATACAATATATCTGTTCAGAACAGAAATCTTAAGCTGTTTGAGATCGGCAATGTGTTTTTTAACACAGGGCAAAAGGACAGCCTGCCCGATGAAGTTGAAATGCTGGCAGGCCTCTGGACAGGAAAAAGAGTGGATGCAGTTTGGTTTTCCAGGGAAATCAATTGTGATTTTTATGATTTAAAAGGAGTCATTGAAGAACTTTTCGGAAACCTGGGCATCGGTAACACAGACTTTACCCGCATGCCGCCAGCATCCTGTTTTTATACAAAGCCCGGATTTACGGCCCAGGTTATTATCAAAGATGAACCCATAGGACTTGTCGGAGAATTACATCCTAAAGTGCTTAATAATTATGATTTAAAGAAAACGGCCTTTATTTTTGAATTAAATTTTGATAGACTTATAAATCATATACCGGGCACAAAATCCGTATCACCAATTCCGAAGTTCCCGGCCACGTCAAGGGATATTACTCTGATTGTTAATAAGGATATTGAAGCGAATAATATCCTGCAAAGCGTTATCGATTTAAATGAAGATCTGGTGGAAAACCTACATCTGTTTGATGTTTTTGAAGGCAACCCTATTCCTGCAGGGAGGAAAAGCATCTCATTTAGAATAACCTACAGATCTTCCAGTGAAACCTTGGAAGACAACCGGGTCAATAATCTTCATAAAAGCATTTCGGACAGGCTTTTAGAAAAATTTGATGCAACCCTGCCGACCGTTTAACTTTTATAACATGTCAGCTTTTTGAAAATATTACCGCTCGGTTGAAATTGACTTGTTTCAAAGGACGAACCTGTTGCCAACCTTTTAAAAGCTGCGGGTTAAAAAATGCAAAACCACACTTCTTATCAAAAAGAACTGCCGGATAAGCTTTACTTCAAGGTTGGAGAAGTAAGTGCAATTGTTGGGGTCCCGGCATATGTTTTGAGGTTCTGGGAGGCTGAGTTCAAAAAGATAAATCCCAAACGGTCCTCGTCAGGCCAGAGGCTGTATAGAAAAAGTGACATTGAGTTGATTCTAAAGATAAAACATCTTTTGTATGAGAAGAAATTTACAATTCAGGGGGCCAGACAACACTTAAAAATCAAACCGGACGAAAACAAAGAAAAATCTTCAATCACCACACTCGATGAAATCCGCAAGGAACTTAAAAGCATACGCGATCTTATCAGATAATCCGAATTCTATTGCCGCATTCAAATTTTTAGACCTCGACATTTCGTAAAATTGCACCATTTCTCGGAATTTAATTACGAAGTCTGAATTTTATTATTGAATTATATTGACAAGTGATTTTTTTTTATATATCTTCCAATTTTCCACGCGCGGGCATAACTCAGTGGTAGAGTACAAGCTTCCCAAGCTTGGAGTCGCGAGTTCAAATCTCGTTGCCCGCTCCATTGGATATTCGTCTTGTTTATTATAAAGGTTTTTTATCTAAGCGTAGATTTTGGCTATGTATGTGTGGTTTGGAGTTAATTTTTTCCTTATGGTTATTTACATGAACAGATAAAGTCTCTCGATCCACTAAAAGATCTACTTGTATTATAAGAAACGGGCGAAAGCCCGTTTTTATTTTTTATGGGGGACATTTTGATGAATTTCTAAATAGTGTCCATCCAGAAATGGTAGATTTTGGTTCCCTGCAAGGCCCGAGCGAGTTTTCAACCGCAGGCATAGCGCGCTATTTCGAGGATTGAAAACGAGCGAGAACTCCGCCGGGGGCCGAAAGATGCCGTTTATGGATGGACACTAAATAGTCAAATTCATCAAATGATAGGCCATTGAAAGGTCAAAGAAAAAAAGCAAATAAAAGACTGAAATCCAGAATCAAGACCCGGAGACAGAAAAACCCGTCTCCGGTAAATAAAGAAAAAATTGTTTCACAGGCAAGAGATTTAATAGAATCGTTGTGTGAAACCGAGGGGTTGGAGTTGGTCCACCTTGAATATCAACGGGAAGCAGGCGGGAGGATACTTCGCCTTTTTATAGACAGACCCGGAGGAGTTACTCTGGACGATTGTATGCATATAAGCCGCCAGTCGGGCGACCTTTTGGATGTATATCTTGAAGATACCGGGCCATACAGTCTGGAGGTCTCATCGCCGGGACCGAATCGTCCCATTGGGAAAAAGCTTGACTTTGATAGATTCAAAGGAAGCCGTGTAAAAATTAGAACCGTTCAACCTGTTGACGGCCAAAAAAATTTCAAGGGTGTCCTTATGGGCATATCTGAAGAGATTGTAAAACTGTCGGTCGATGGCAAAACAGCATGTATTCCTTACCAGGAAATTATTATGGCGCAACTTGCTGATTAGCCCGAACGTGCACCCTTGGTTGAACAATTAAGGTTTAATTCGGACAACAGTTGATATTTAGTGCCCGGACGAAAACTAGGATTTTTCGTTAAAATCAAGGAAGACGAAAATTTTAACCACAGTAATACTGGTAGTATTTCGAGGATTAAAATTTGAGTCTGACGCAGATATTGGCGGAAAAGACAGTTTTC
>MAXL01000052.1 GCA_001751005.1 Desulfobacterales bacterium S5133MH16 | reverse complement strand
TGGATTTTCGAATTTCGGTCATTGGAAATTGTTTGATATTTGTAATTTGATATTTGTAATTTCAATAATTCAATGAACTTCCAACAAAGCAAATCCCCCTGGGTATAAACAAAGCCTAGTTCTTTGGGCCAGGATTCTTTACTTGAGTTCAAACCGAATCGGAACTCTAACCCACATCTTAACTTTTTCTTGCCCCCTCATTCCGGGCTCGAATGTCCAGTTTTTTACCGAAGATTTCGCGGCCCTGTCCAGAATCGGGTACCCGCTGGAAGATAACACACGCAAATCAATGACATTTCCAATTGGGCCCACCAGAACTTCAAGGACCACGTTACCCTGAAATCCTCTTCTTCTGGCCAATACAGGATATTTGGGAGGTGGATTTAATCGATAAAGAGGTCTTGCCTCACGTATGATCTGTTTTCCAGATACAGTTTCACCCTCTTTGTCAGTCTCTTTAGAAATTGTCTTTATTTCAGTCTGTTCAGGCATATCCGGAGTTTTGGGTATATCAACGGTTTTTTCTGGAATTGCTTTTGATCGGTCCTTTTCCGCTTTTTGGATAACATCTTTAATTACTTTTTTGGGTTTGGGCTTATGAAAATGCTTTGGCTTTTTTTTTATTTTGATTTGCGGCTTTTTAAGAGCAGCTTTGGGCGTGGTCATCCTGGGTTGCCTGAAGGCCAAACTCATGTTCATAACTCTGAGTTTCGGCCTTTCACTGGATATTCTCTTGAGCGGATTGCATTTCAATCCCAGGAGAAATCCGTGTATACCCAAAGCGAGTATCGCCGCTATTATTATTCGTTTCACTGCTCAACATCTGCCTGAAGAGAAATTCGACGGATATCCGCCATCCTGATCTGGTCCAGCACCCGGAAAAGGTTTTGGTATGAAAGGCTGCGCTCGGCAAAAAGCAATACGCCGGGGTCTTTATCTTCGCCGGTTTTTCGTTTTAAAACCGCTTCCAGATCGTTAAGGGCAATCTGTTCTTTGTCAATGTATATGGTTCCGTCTGATTTTATAGTCACTGAAAGTACCAATGATTTATCAATGTCGGCGGATGAGGATGTGGGAAGCAAAATCGGTAATCCGCGATGCACCGCCATGGAAAGCATTGCATAGATGAAAAATACCAGGAGCAAAAACACGATGTCAATCAGGGGAAGCATTTCAATGCGGACTTTTTTACTGGTTTGAAAATCAACTTTCATCTTTGATCCCTTTTTTGTTCACCGTTATGGTTGCCCAGTTTTTCATAGACGATTTCGAGACTTGTTGCATATTTTTCGATGGCAAGGGCAGACTGTTCAACCCGTGAATTAAAATAATTGTAAGGAAAGACCGAAAGAATCGCAATCCCCAGACCGGCGGCCGTGGTGATCAGGGCCTGCGCTATTCCTGCAGTAACAACCTGCGGATGTTCGATGCCTGCCGAGCCCAGCGCTTCAAAGGAAAGAATGATCCCGATGACCGTGCCAAAAATACCCAGAAGCGGCGCCACGGTAATCATAGTGTCTATAATTCCCATATATTTGCGCATCCGCTTGATTTGTTCGGCAGCGGCCGATTCCATGGCTTTAAGCATAGAAAAGTCTCGATGAAGAATTCCGGTGATAAGAATTTTAATAATATAGTCTTTTGAAGCCTTGGTCTTGACTCTCACAGACTCCCAGTCTCCTTCTCGGCACAGCTCAAGAACTTCATCAACAAGCGGTTTGTCCCGGCGCATATCCATGCCGATCCAGAAAAATATCCGTTCAATAATCACGGTCAATACGATGATGGAACAGGCCAGAAGCGGATACATAACCGGTCCGCCGCTGATAAATATGTCTATCATGATTTCATCCTTTCATTTTGTCCATTGTCACAATTTCTTCAAAGTAACCCCATTCAAGACGGCATTCAGCGCCATCTTCATCACCACAGGCATATCCTCGATATAAACAAATTCTTTCATCTGGCGGAATTTCTTTCCTGCGATATCCTCTGCTATCAAATGGCACCACAACTGATAGGCTGAAAGATCTTTAACCAATCCTTTTTCATGATTATCGCTTAATACCAAAGCAGATTCAATAAAGCCGGAGTAACGGGGATCAAGAAGAATTTCTTCAACCGCACCCAAAAGGGCGCTTTTTTTCGGAATACACTCACACTTCATGCCGGATACCAGACGGTATATGCTTATTTTTCGTTCCATTAGACGCCGGAAAATATTGCGGGAAGCGGTAATTTTGTTTTGTTTGCAAATGGCTTCCCGAACACCTTGGTATACCGCCTTTGCAATCAGTTCTCCTAACTTTGAATGGCCGCCGGTATTATCGATTTCAATACCGGTTCCCCGGACAACGATAATATTATCCGTTCCTGTTCCGGTGGCTTGATGCAATGAAGAAGAATAGCTGCTTCTGATATCCAAATCCATTAACGCTGCGGTTTTAGCCTCTGTAGCGCTGATAATGGCCCGGGTCATAGCCCTTGATGTGAGTTTCATGTTGGGCAACAGGATAATATTAATGGTTCCGGGCTCATAAAATCTCCCTTCATCCCTTGACATTCTGACCGCATTTGACTTCGCACCAGCCGTTACTAAAGCGCATACTTCCATGTCCCTGAATTTTTCCCGCTTGATGACCAGGTTGTCCATGTCCGCACCTGTAAAAAGAAAACTGGCTGTGTCCTCTGATTTGTTAATAACCAGATATACCCGTTTTCTAATATTGCTCAGGCCGGACTTGTGGTTTATTCCCCAGCAGGGCGGAGGGGAGTAATGATTGCCCACAGATTCTATGCCGTTACGCTCTCCCTCAAGAGTTGAGACTAAAGACATGGGTCTCTTGAAATCGACAATCAGGGTTTTGTTTAAAAAATCATGGATGTGGCTGTAGGAAATGCGCGTATCTTTTATGTAATCAAGATCAAAATCAAGGCCGCGGGATTTGAACACCTGTTCTTTTAAAACATGATTTTCTTTCTTTGAAAACTCGTCCGTATAAATTCTTGATGCGAGCCAGGAGACAAAATAGCCGGTATGAGTGGCGGCCCGGCAGGTGAGGTCGCATGGGAAATAAAAAATTTTTCCATTTTTTACTGCATCCACATCTTTCCATCCCGGGCGATTGAAAAATTTCTTGGCGGTTTCCCTGTCCCCACCACAGCCATATATAACTTGAGGATTAAACGTTAGCCACTCCTCTTTGGTAATAACGACAATATTTCCTTTTTTGCCGAGCACGGGCGGGATAGCTCCTGCGGCCCTGATCATTTCATTCTGGAAGGAATCATCTCCGGGGGTCATGACCGGGCCGCGACCCATGAGTCGTAAAACTCTTTTCCTTTTTGAATCGGGTATTCTATTCACTTTTTCGGAAATAATCCGAAGTTGTTTTTTTATCTCATCCACTAATATGGCAGCTTGTTTTTCTTTATTAAAAATTCTTCCCAGCAAAAGGATGTTTTTATAGCTTTCGGCAATAGAATCTGTTTCAAGGTTGATGAGCTTACATTTTCCATGACCGAATTTTTCCATGACCTTTTTATGCAGAC
>MAXL01000051.1 GCA_001751005.1 Desulfobacterales bacterium S5133MH16 | reverse complement strand
GTGGTTCCTTCTATAATCTTCAATAATGCCTGCTGAACCCCCTCTCCGGAAACATCACGGGTAATGGACGGGTTATCGGATTTGCGTGCAATCTTGTCAATTTCATCAATGTAAACAATACCATGCCTGGCTTTTTCCACATCGTAATCTGCGTTCTGAAGCAGGGAAAGGATGATATTTTCAACATCCTCGCCCACATAGCCGGCTTCAGTCAGGCTGGTAGCATCAGCAATGGTAAACGGTACATTTAGAAATCTGGCAAGGGTCTGCGCCAGCAATGTTTTTCCACAACCGGTTGGCCCGATAAGGAGGATATTGCTTTTCTGAATTTCAACCTCGCTTGTTCTGATCGAAGAATCAAGACGCTTGTAATGATTATAAACAGCAACAGCAAGAATCTTTTTGGCCTCATCCTGTTCAATCACGTAATCATCGAGCATTGCCTTGATCTCTTTTGGAAAGAGAAGCTGCTCCATACCGTCTGTATCTTTGTCTCTTTCCTCTTCAATGATTTCACTGCATAGCTGTATGCATTCATCACAAATATATACCGCGGGACCGGCAATCAGTTTCTGCACCTCTTTCTGGTTTTTTCCACAAAACGAGCAAAAGAGATTGTCGTTCATATCCCCTTTTTTTGACATTTTAATCCTCCGCCTTTTCTATTTTATCTAGATCATCTCTGTTCACTATAACGTGATCGACAATGCCGTATTCTTTGGCCTCTTGACCGGTCATGAAAAAATCACGGTCCGTATCAGACTGTATATGCGCTAAATCTTTTCCGGTATGCACTACCAGAATTTGATTCAGGGTCTCCTTCATACGAAGGATCTCTTTGGCTTGTATTTCTATGTCTGATGCTTGCCCCTGAAATCCTCCCATGGGCTGGTGAATCAAAATCCTTGCGTTTGGAAGGGTATAGCGCTTACCTTTTGTACCGGCCGTCAGTAAAAGCGCCCCCAGACTGGCTGCTTGGCCGATACATACTGTGGCAATATCCGGTTTAATGTACTGCATGGTATCATATACCGCCAAACCGGCTGTCACGATACCTCCAGGGGAATTGATGTAAAAATTGATGTCCTTGTCAGGATCTTCGGATTCGAGGAACAAAAGTTGTGCTATCAAAAGATTTGCAATCTCATCATCAATAGCCGTTCCAAGGAAAATTATTCTGTCTTTGAGCAGCCTCGAGTATATATCATAGGCGCGTTCACCTCTGCTGCTCTGCTCTATAACCATGGGTATTAGTGGCACAAATCGTCTCCTTTATCACGTTGCATTTTTTATTCGCAACAACTTAGCTTTTTGAAACCCTTGGATCTAAATTTCAGATTGTTGCTCTAAACTGGGCTCTACATCTTCTATGGCACTATTTTTAATAATAAGTTCGATAGCCTGTTTTTCAAGTAGCGTCTGTTTAAAAAATTCGAGATTATCATTATTCTGATTATAATACTTTTTTATTTCTTCAACAGTCTGGTTAAAACCTTGGGCCATCTCCTCAAAACCATTTTCTAATTCTTCATCCGAAAGGGTCATATTTTCCTGCTCGACAATCTTGTCTAAAATCAGATGTCGTCTTACTTTCTTTTCTGCTGTTTCACGATGTTTTTCCAAAAGGATTTCTCTGGACAGCCCCTGATCTTCCATTGACTTATTATGATAAGCTAAAGTCCGTTCAACCTCTTTAATAATCCCTTCCAGTTCATAGTCGACCATTGAATCCGGCAACTCGAATTCTGTCTTTGAGATCAGGCTCTTAAAAATCTGCTCATTCATCTCCTGCTCTGCTCTCTTGGCGTAGCCCTCATCCAAGTTCTTGGTTATGGCATCTTTCAGGTTGTCTAATGTTTCATACTGCCCAAAATTTTTGGCAAACTCGTCATCAATCTCCGGAAGCACCTCTTCTCTGATCTCATGGAGTGTTACCTGAAAAGTTATCTCCGAATCGGCCAGCTTGTTATTAAAATAATCTTCCGGAAATTTTACCTTGATTTCCCGGTTATCACCCGCCTTCATTCCGATTAACTGATCGTCAAATTCCTTTAAAATTTGGCCCTCGCCAACTTTCATGGCATGGTTTTCGGTTTTTTGGGTTTCGGCAAAGGGTTTGCCGTATTTAAATCCTTGATAATCGATCAAAACAAAATCGTTTTCCCGGACCCCTCGATCTTCTGCTATGGGATTTTGTTTCGCCAGCTTTTTCTGGAGCATTTTAAGCTGTGCGTCCATTTCTTCATCCGTAACATGGTAGAGAAATTTTTTCAGGGTTAAGTTTTTGAAATCGATTTCCTCGATTTTGGGTTTTATCTCCACCGTGGCAGCATATTTATAAGACCCCTTTTCATCAAGCCCGGGCGGATCAATATCCGGCTTTGCCACAATATCGAGATCGGCTTCCTTGAGCGCCTGGATAAAAGAATCCTGAATGAGCTTGGAAGATATATCATTGTGGACATCTTTTTTAAACAACCGTTCCAAAACCGAACGAGGTGCCTTTCCCGTGCGAAAACCTTTTATTTTAGCTGTTTTCTTGAGCTTTTTATAGGCATCGTTCAGTTCACGAACAACCGTTTCTTCAGGAATCTCAACATTCATTATCTTTTTAACGCTGCTCACATTCTCTACCGTAACTTTCATAAAAATCCTTTCTAAGAGGTTAACATGGGTTAAAAACTGGTGCGAGAGGGGAGACTTGAACTCCC
Source organism: Desulfobacterales bacterium S5133MH16 (assembly GCA_001751005.1). Taxonomy (GTDB): domain Bacteria; phylum Desulfobacterota; class Desulfobacteria; order Desulfobacterales; family UBA11574; genus S5133MH16. The sequence goes on along the minus strand of MAXL01000051.1, from coordinate 1,800 downwards.
ATTCTGTTACCAGAGCTGGATCCTAAGTCCAGTGCGTCTGCCAGTTCCGCCACTCTCGCATATTATTTTTACGTCTATAGAATCGCGAAGCGATTGTATAGCTTGACAATATATTTGAATATATTAAATTTCAACAAAATACAAACCAAAATTATAATATCAAATCCAATGCGTGTCAAGTAAAGCAACAAAAGGGTCTTCTATGTCAGCAGGTTATAATCCATTTTCTATAAAACGTTATTGCCTTTTAATTCTTTTAGGGATCATTTTTATATGCCCCGAAACATTACAAGCAAACCCCAAAAAACCGATCTTTGCAAAGCAAAAAAAAACCATTGTGTTAGATCCGGGACATGGAGGACATGATAAAGGGGCCTTGGGATCGGAAGGAGCTTTTGAAAAAAATGTGACTCTGGAGTTGGCCAGAATGGTGGCGGCAGAATTGGAGAATACTTACCGAGTAATTCTTACCAGAACCGATGACTATTTTCTAAATATCCCTTCCCGAACATCCATGGCCAACCATGCAAAAGCAGACCTTTTCATCAGCATTCATGCCGGCGGAAGCTTTCTTCATCAGGCAAGCGGCATAACCCTTTATTTTTTCAGTGAGATATCGGAATCGGTTTTAACACCCCACACCGATCCCTCTAAACCGTTGGGAAGAATTAACCACCGGTCTCCCTGGTCCGACATTCAAAACAGGCATCAAACATCAAGCAAAATTCTTGCCAAATTTTTGCTAAATTGCATCAACGAACAGACAATATTCAAAAAAAGTGAAATTCTGGGTGCGCCGCTAAAGGTTCTGGAAGGGGCGGATATGCCCGCAGTCTGCCTGGAAATAGGATATATCACCAACCCCGCTGAAGAAAAATCATTAAGAGATATCAGCGTGTTATCTAATATTGTCCAGGGCATCCGAAATGGCATAGACGACTTTTTTGAAAAAGTTCCTTAATCAATTTTATGTACTTGCATGCATAATGAAAGCATGGTACCTAAAAACTGCATACAAATTTTAAAAGGCTTAAATAAAAATAATTATATTATACTGTTAGCATATAGAGTGTATGTTTTGTGGTGCATCATATTGCTGAGTATGAAAATAAAAGAAATTTTTAAAATTTGTGTGCAGATTTAAGGTGGTAGAAAATCGTGTTTCATCGGGGCGTGGCGCAGCCTGGCAGCGCGCCTGCTTTGGGAGCAGGAAGTCCCCAGTTCAAATCTGGGCGTCCCGACCAGCCTTTGTTTCAAAACGGCTTTGATATTCCCTTACCGGATTTATTTAAAGGTTTCAGGTCTTATAAAAGGCGGTGGGTTTTGCCTATCGATTTGATGCGCGAAGCTTCAACTCCTGCATCTTTAGCAAGTTTTGGCCAGTTTGAAACGACCTCTACAATATCATCAATGATTCTATCTATAGACTTTATGTTTATTTCCTTACCAAGCAGAATCAGGTCATCTTTAAAAAAGTCATCTCGTTTTCCGTTTATCGACAAAGGAAAACCATCAGCTTCGTTTCCTTACGGTCCATAAACGACTTTATCGCAGTGTTTTGCAAGAAAGTCTTGACTTTTTAGCAAAGCTTTGTAGAATAGTCTTATGCTGCGCGCTCAACAACAACTCATCACCCAAGATCTTGCCAAAAAAATGGTTTTTTTAACCGGTCCGCGGCAAGTGGGTAAAACGTATTTGGCACAGGAAATCGCAAAAGGATTTCAGAAATCCGTTTATCTGAATTACGATTACTTCGAAGATCGTGACATCATCAAAAATGCCGGATGGTTGCTCGATACC
>MAXL01000050.1 GCA_001751005.1 Desulfobacterales bacterium S5133MH16 | reverse complement strand
CCCCATGCGCTATTGGGAAAGGGTCATGCCTTGCTGGGGATGCAACAATATGAAGAAAGTCTGCAATACTTTGATGATGTTTTAAAAATCAACCCGGATATTAAGGAGACGCATATATACAAAGGTATGGCCCTCTATTCTTTGGGCAAGTACGATGAGGCCATGGATATAGAAGTTTTTCGAACGGAGTTTGCTGAAAGATTCAAGGATCAACTTGAAAAAAAGGAGTAGCAAAAAAAATCCTTTTTCCCCTTAGCCACGCTTCAATGGGGTTAGGGTGCTTAAAATAATCTCTTAAGGCCTCTGCCATAAACAAAAGGTCAGACTGGCATCGCATTTCCCGGCATTTATTCACCAGGTCTTTCTGAACCCTTTGAAAGATATCACGGATATGGTGATAACACCTGAGTCTGGCCATATGATCTCCGGACTCAAACACGTCTTTACAGTGCTCTGCATCTATCGAAGTGCAGGTTCGACATACCGCGGGCCTGACATTATAAACCGTACACATCCCGTCTTTTAAAAAGATGCAGGGCAATTCATACCTGATTATCGCTATCTCATCAGGACTCTTACCGTTTGTTACCTCAATAACATTTTTGATGCTGTGAATTAGCGCTTGTTTTTCGTGATCCGTGAAGGTCCGCTCTACATGATGTCCGATAAGAAGAGCCTCCGGAGGCGTCACAACCGGCTGGTTAAAACAGCAGTAGTGGCAGCCGGGTTTGCACTCTATAGGTCTGGGTAGAGACTCATGTGACGTAAATTTCCGGATAGCCTGGTCCGTCCAATCAAGTGCCGTTGAAGCGAGTCCCAAAGCTTTATTTTTAAAGTCTTCCATTGTTTTTTATATTTAAAATCACTCAATTTAGATTTAAATACATTGACACAAAATTGCAAATCTTTTTAGACTTTAAATATTCCACCAGATGGCCGTGTAAGAATTCTTCCATTGAAACGAAAGGAGCAAGAAATGACACTTTATAAACAGGGTCTTGCCTTTGGTTATGTGCAGGGTACCAAATATCACCGGGATCGACACATGAGGGATGATCTGGGTTCTATTCCGCCAACCTCGAACTTCAAAAATTACCCGGAAGCGGAGCGCCTTCAATTGCCGGAGCCTGACCTGAGCCGTCCGGCCAACCTCTGGCAATGCCTGGCCAGACGTCGCTCCGAACGCGATTACACAACCGACCCCTTAAGTCTCCAGGAATTGTCCAAAATAATGTGGGCGGCCCAGGGAGTTACAGCGCGGGCCGGAATATATCTTTTACGTACCGCTCCTTCTGCCGGAGCTCTCTATCCCTTTGAAACTTATCTTTATATTGACAAAGTAGAAGAAGCTCCTCAAGGGATTTACCATTTTAATGTGGCTGATTTTGCTCTGGAACGTTTGCAGGAAGGCGACTTCAATAACGCACTTACCGCTGCCAGTCTGGGTCAGCCTGTGGTGAGACGGGCAGCGGTGGTTATTATATGGACCGCAATGATGCTCCGGTGTATGGTCAAATACCGTGACCGTGCAATGCGTTACATCCCCATGGATTTGGGCCATGTCTGCCAGAACGTTCAGCTTGCTGCAAGCGCCATGGATCTCGGTTCCTGCTCCATCGGCGCTTTTTATGATGATGATATCAACGAATTGTTGGGAGTTGACGGTGAAGAAGAGACGGTGTTATATCTTATTACCGTGGGTAAACTCCGAGGCCGTTGAAAAACGTCCCCGTTTTCTTAGGCTTCTGCTAGAATCTCTATAATCGGTGGAATGACATTGGTCGCAATATCTGTGCGTGAACCGCCGCCTAAAACCACTTCCAAACGGCCCTCGGATACTTCTTCGGCGGTTTTTTTCATAAAGCGGGCGATTTCCTGAAAGCAGCGACCGCTCAAGCCCAGGCTGCCGTAATCGCCACGGTGGGTATCAAACCCGAAATACCAGAAGATCAGGTCGGGCTTAAAATCTTTAACCCGTGGATAGAACTCGGTCTTTACGTTATCGGCATATTGTTGGTCAACATTGTTGACGGTGTCGCCCCTGCCCCAGAATCCCCAGGGGCTTCCCGGCGCACGGATATCGACTTTGGTGCCGTCCGGTGACTCGTACTCCATACCGCAGCAGCAGACGTGAAGAACATCAGGATCGTTTTTGAGCAGATCCCGGGTGCCGTCTCCGTGGTGGGCGTCCGTGTCCATAATTGCAAACCGTTGGATATTATGAATTTCGCGAAGATAGGTGATGGTTATGACCACATCGTTAAAGCAGCAGTACCCGCCAAAATAGTCTCTCCCCGAATGATGTCCGCCTGCACCGATGAGGGCAAATGCATTGTCAATTTCCCCGGTGCAGACCTTTTCCCCGGCCAGTACCACACCGCCCACCGAATGCCAGGCGGTTGAGCAGAGATGGTCTGCCTCCACGCCCCGGATAAGTTCCGGAGTGTGCACTTTCAATATCCACTCCTCTTCTATGGGAGGAGATTCATAGAGGATAACATTATCACGCGCAAGAAGGTGATCAATGGCTCCGGGGAAATCTTCCAGCCGTGCTCCCCGGGTAAGATAGCTCCTGCGGCTGAAGCTGGGATGGTAAAACACGCCGGTTTTTTTCATAAATTTTTCCTATTAAAAATCGGACAGGGCGGGTTTCCCCAAAACTTTCAGATAAGAGGTATCATTAAGATACGAAATGATCCATTGATCGTCTTTATAAGTGAAAAGGTTGGTGCTGGCGGTATCCTGTTGAATTCGCCAAAAATTATTGTTTTCAATTCCCAAAAGACTGCAACAAATCACCTTGTTTGGCGCCCGATGGGCAACCAAAGCAATAGTTTCATTTTGATGTTTTTCAATCAGCTGTTTTATGGCGTTCATGGTTCGGGTACGGACCTCTTCCAGGCTCTCTCCATTCGGAAAATGGACCTTATGGGGTTCCCGGAGCCAAAGCGTATAAAGATCCGGATATTTTTTCCGTACTTGGTCAAGGCTTACCCCTTCCCAATCGCCGTAACTGATATCGATAATGGCTTCAAGAGGGGTGACTTCGATGTTCTGAAATTTGGCTATATTTTCAGCCGTTTCCATAGAACGGGAGAGAGGGCTGCTGTAAATGGCGTGAATGGTTTCATCTTTTAAAGCCTCACCGGCCAGATGAACCTCTTTTTTGCCGGTGTCATCCAGAGGAATGTCCATACGTCCTCGAAATACTTCCTCCAGATTCCAGGCGGTCTGACCATGGCGAACAAGGTATACTTTGGTCATGTTCGGCGCCTAAATTCCTTTGATCTGTTGATGAAGTTCCCGGGTTTTTTCCATGCGGGCCCGGTCCCGATCCTGTGCCAGATGACGAATATTTTCATTTGCATCCGACATTTCCGGATCATCGGGATTTTTTCCCTTCACATATCCGTCTATGAGAAGGCGATACGCATGTATCATCTCTGAAATCAAGCGGATAGGATATTCGCGCCCCTGTACTTTAAGGGTCTGCAAACCCAGATCAACATATTGTTTCAGCTCTTCACCCCTGATGGCAAAGGCAACATTCGGCCTGCGGCGGATTTTTTTATTTATGCTGGCGATTTCTTCAAAGCTCTTTTTCTTGCGCCGCATTATTTTTTCACGCTGAGCCTCTGTTAACAAGCAGAAACGGAAGCAACTGCCGCTTCTGTCCGGCCACCCCTCGTATTCAACGATTTCATTGCCGTCCTCATCATGGTGAACTTTTTTGATATATGAATCGCTTGTGAATTCATGAAACAGGCAATTGCCCACGCCACCAATGCAGCGGTTGCCATGAATCAGTATTTCAGTCAAAACGCCGACTTCATCCGCCGTTTTTTTAAACTTGCTCAATTTTTCCACGGTGTCTATTTCGGTACTGGCAACAATATGGGTGGCGCCGGCGTCACGATAATATTCCATCTGTTCCCGGGTCTGGATATTACAGCCCACGCTGGCGTGGATGACCAACTCAGGATAATTGCGTTTAATAAGCCGTATAAGTTCAGGGGTTTTAGCAATAACCCCTTCTACGCCATATTGTGCCCATTTAGCGACTTTACTCAATACACGGATAAAATGTTTTTCCTGTATTTCGGCGTTAATTGCAACCCGAACCTTGCCGCCATGGTCGTTTGCAATACGCACCGCATCATTAATCTCACTATCTTCCAGTTCCCATGCGCATTTTCTGCGGCTGAAACCTTTTGCTCCCACATATACGGCATTGGCGCCGCTGCCAAAAACGGCATTGACCATTGTAAGACTTCCGCCAGGAGCCAGCAATTCGTTCATGGTATTGAACCCTCCTTATGAACCGGTTTTTTTCTTTACCGGCACTTAAAATTTATTTGTAGAGGATGCAAGTTATAAATTTAACAATATTGTATCGGTAAATAACACAAATTCTCAAACATATAAAATTATGCATTTAAGATTGTATTGTCAAGGAAATTATAAATCAAAGGCCCTTCCCCCAGGACAAACGCATTGGATTTCGGTGCAGCGTAGCGACGGCGTGTTTCTCTTGGAAACCGACTGACTGTTTGAAGGGCTTTAGCACGCGTTAGCCCGAGCCGAATGAAATTATG
>MAXL01000049.1 GCA_001751005.1 Desulfobacterales bacterium S5133MH16 | reverse complement strand
CTGGCATCTTGTCGATCCATTTCCAAAGAACATGTGTATAATGAAGACGATGCCATATTTGTTATCATGGAGGCGTTGTGGAAGAAACTAAGACAGACCCGTAAATTGAGGGTTGTAAAGTAAAAGAACAATTTCTACAAGATAACCGGATCGCCGAGTACTCCAATCAGAGGAGCAAACGCCTTGATTTGCAACCCGGCATCCATCCGGGCCCTCCGGAGCCTTTGGCCAAAGGTGTTTGAGTTGACAGGATAATCTTCATTGAAAATGTATTTTGGAATTGGTAAAGATATGGAGCCCCGTGATGGATTTGAAAAACTTGGCGGAACGCCTCCAAAAGGAGATAATAACATGAGTTCAACAATACCTACCCGTGAACAGGCCTATAACCTCTTAACAGAATACAATAAAAATGAAAGCCTTATAAAACACGCTCTGGCCGTTGAAGGGGTGATGCGCTATTTTGCTCGCAAAAGAGGAGAGGATGAAGAAAAATGGGGGATTATCGGTCTGATCCATGACCTTGATTATGAACAGTTCCCGGAACAACACTGCCAAAAAACCGAGGAGATTTTAAAGGAAAATTCCTGGCCTCAGGAATACATACGGGCGGTAATGAGTCACGGCTGGGGAATTTGTACGGATGTAGAGCCGAAAACAGAACTTGAAAAGGTTCTTTATGCCATCGACGAACTTACCGGGCTGGTGGTGACAACGGCTCTGGTTCGCCCTTCCAAAAGCGTGATGGATTTAAAAGCCAAATCCGTCAAAAAAAAATGGAAAGATAAAAGATTTGCGGCCGGCGTCGACCGTTCCATTATTGACAGAGGCGCTAAAATGCTGGGCGTGGAACTCACAGACCTTATTACGGATACGATCATGGGCATGCGGGAAGTGGCCGAGGAGATCGGCCTTAAAGGGGCCGGTTAATGGAGAAATTATCCGGGGGTTCAAATGTTTTGCGCCTTGCGCCACCCCGCTTTCTTGAGTTCAGCAAACTGAGCCAGACGTATCCTTTTTAACTCATTGAAATACAATAGCTTATCTTTTTTTTGCAACGGCAATAACTCCTGATGGACCCGTGCATTTTCTTCCAGATCGTTTGGGCTCATGCCGTACCAGGTACAGTACCCCTCATCAAAAATGAATTCCGGAGTTACGGGATGGTCTACCCCTTTAAGTTCCAGGTAAAACCGGGCAACCTCCATATCGTACTCAATGAGCCATCCCACATCTTCAATCATTGTTGATTGGTCCCTGTTGGTCCGGTCCCGGCATTCGGGACAATATAGATTGATAACCACCCGTTCCGGAAGAACACTATCCCTGTGAAAAATATAGGCCTTATTCCTTTTGCATACGCATGCCGGTTTTTGATGTAAGCACATTTATTCACAGCCTTTTTTTAAATATTTAAAACCAATACTATTTACTAAGATCAGAAATGGTTTCCTTTATTCTCTGAATGAGAGATTTTTTGATTTGAACTTTCAGATAAAGGTCTCCGGGTGTTCCCCCGCCTTTTCCATCTTCACCCATTCCCGCCAGCCGGATTCTCTGACCGTCCCTGACTCCCGGCGGTATTTTGACGACCAGCTTTTTGGACTTTTTTTTAATAAAATACGCGTAAGGACCTCCTTCTTGAGCCTGTAGGGGACTCAGACGAATGACATCATTAATGTCGGCGCCGTTTCCCGGCAACTCAACACCGCCAACTTTTTCTATAACATACCGGGACAGTTTCCCCAGTTTGCCCGTCAGGGGGGGGAACTGGGATTGATCGTATTTTCCTCTTCTCAGAGGACCGGTAAAGACAAATCCTCCGGCAAACATGCCGGGTCTCTTAAATTCAAATCTCCGGTATTCTTTACCATAAAACTCAGTGAAAATATCGTCAAAACTCCTGAATCCAAATGCTTTGGCCATTTCCTCAAAAACATGATTGATATCCGAACCGCTGAAAATATCCTGTTGGGAATAATTGTTTCTGAACCGGCTGTAGGCATCAGACCCGAACTGCTGCCTCAATGCATCATATTCGCGTCTTTTCTCCGGGGACGAGAGAACCGCATAGGCTTCATTAACTATCTTCATTGTTTCAGCAGCTTCCCCATTCTCTTTGTTTCGATCCGGATGATATTTAAAGGCCAGCTTCCGGTAAGCCTCTTTAATTTCCTTTGAAGCAGCATTTTTGTTCACACTTAAAATCTGATAGTAATCTTTTTGTGTCATTATGTTTGAAACTCGTTATTTGTTTGCGTTGTTAACTAACAATGACAGATCGAATTTTGACTCTCCATTAGGATTAAAGTTCCAAAACGTCGCCGGGTTTCATTACCGTGACCTTTGCCGAGGTCTCCTTTTCAACTTTGGCGGCCCAGCCATAGGGATCCTGTTTGATCACATCAAAGGTATCATAGTGAACCGGAACCACCTGCTTGGGTTCTATAAGCTTGACTGCCCGCAGAGCGTCGTCGGGTCCCATGGTAAAGTTGTCACCGATGGGCAACATGGCCAGGTCGATTCCTTCTTCACCGATAAGTTTCATATCAAAGAAAAGGCCGGTGTCGCATGCGTGATATATCTTTTTCCCCTGTATGTAAAACAAAAAACCACACGGATTGCCGCCGTAAGATCCATCCGGAAGGGCGGATCCGTGATGGGCAATAGTTAATTTTACGCGGCCCCAGGGGTAATCAAACCCCCCGCCGATGTGCTGGGGATGAACGTTTTTGACTCCCTGATTTACGAGCCAGTTTTGAATTTCAAAATTTGAGATCACCGTTGCCCCGGTTCGTTTTGCAATTTCTATGGTATCCCCCAGATGATCCCCGTGACCGTGTGAAACAAGGATATAATCTGTCTTGACATCGTCTGCTTGAACAGGAGCCAAGGGATTGCCGCTGAGAAAGGGATCTACCAGCAATTTGGCCGTGTGGGTTTCAATTAAAAAACAAGCATGCCCGTACCAGGTAATTTTCAGTGTCATTTGGGACCTCCTTTTGAAAGAACCTTTTTATCATCTATAATCTGAATAAACAATTTTAATTGTAAAAAACTCCTTCAAACCCATCATTTTTACCCAGCCTGCCCCGTAGGTCCGGCAGATCGTACTGGGGTGAAACTTTTTTCTATTTCACCGGGGCCATTACTCCATCATTCCATTATTCCAATTGGGGCGAAGCCCCTAAGTTCATCTCATGTAT
>MAXL01000048.1 GCA_001751005.1 Desulfobacterales bacterium S5133MH16 | reverse complement strand
TGGATTTTCGAATTTCGGTCATTGGAAATTGTTTGATATTTGTAATTTGATATTTGTAATTTCAATAATTCAATGAACTTCCAACAAAGCAAATCCCCTCTGGGGATAACCAAAGCCTGGTCCTCTGGGTCAGGATTCTTTATTTTGTATATCAAATTCCCGATTCATCCGTGCAATATAACCTTGATCCGCAAAACTGAAGTACCGGTTATCTCCTATGATCAAATGTTCGTGAACGGTAATACCGATTGCTCTGCATGCAAAAATTAACTGGCGTGTGATGGAGATGTCTTCCGGAGACGGATCAGGATCGCCTGAAGGATGATTGTGGGCAAAAATAAGAGCTGCGGCGTGATGATTAAGGGCTGCAAGTATTACTTCTCTCGGGTAAACCGAACTTGCAGTCAAAGTTCCTTCAAAAAGAATTTCCGTGGCAAGAACCCTGTTTTTGGCATCAAGAAAAAGAACAGTGAAGCACTCACGACTTTTCTCTCTTATGCCGTGGTAAAGATAATCAAACAGTTCCCCGGAGTTGTTCAAGGGGTCTTTATGGATCAGCCGTTTTTCAAGATAACGATCAGCAACCGCTTTTATAAGCTTGATCCCCAGCAGATTTTTAGGGCCAATCCCGGGAACTTCACAAAGCGCTGCCGGTGAAGCTTCAAGTACCCCCTGCAGCGTTTTAAATCGTTTCAGTGAAGCCTTGGCAGCATCCTTGCAGTCTTTTCGAGGAGTGGCAAGGGTCAGGAGCAATTCAATGACTTCATAGTCATGAAAGCCGGACAGGCCCGAAGCAAGAAATTTTTTCCTCAGCCTCTCCCGGTGTCCTTTCCCCTTGTGCGGTTCGACACATTCCATTTCGGGCTGTCCATGGGAAATCGCATCTTTTTTCATAAACCGATTTAATTTGCGTCGAGTTCGTGTTTAAGGTCGCGGGTCATTAGCCTGTGTACGGCCTCTTTGGGAGAAACATCGTTATAAAGAATATGGTATACTTCGTGGGAAATCGGCATTTCAACACCAAGCCTGCGTGACAGGTTATAAACCGACTTGGCTGTTTTGACGCCCTCCGCAACCATTCGCATTTCAGACAGGATCTCTTTTAACTTCATGCCCCCCCCTATCTTTTTCCCCACGGTATGGTTCCTGCTGATATTTCCGGTGCAGGTCAGCACCAGGTCCCCGACACCGGCGATCCCGGCAAAAGTGCGCGGGTCGGCACCAAGCTTTACTCCCAGCCGGCGCATCTCTGTCAGCCCTCTGGTAATCAGGGCCGCCCTTGTATTTAAACCCAGCCCAAGACCATCCATGATCCCGGCGGCGATGGCAATAATATTTTTTACAGCGCCTCCCAACTCAAGACCGATCATGTCATTGTTAGTATAAACCCTGAAATACGGTGTTGCAAACAAATGCTGAATATAGCCGGCTATTTTTTGGTCTTTTGATCCCACAGCGATAACCGTGGGAAATTTATTCGCGACTTCCCGTGCAAAACTCGGTCCTGAAAGAACTGCAAAAAAATTTTCGGCAATTTCAGGGAGGGTCTCTTTGAGCACACCGGACATGGTCAAATGGGTCTTGTTCTCGATACCTTTTGAAGCCGACACAATAATCGTTCCGTGCGAAATATGTCCGAGAATTTTTTGAGCCGTCTCCCTCATAACATGGGACGGAACAACAATCAGTATAAGATTTTTTTTTGATACAACTTCGGAAATATCGTTGGAAGGGGATATGTTGGCGGAAAGTTGAAAACCGGGGAGAAAAACTTTGTTTTCCCTGTATTCCAAGATCTGCTCTTTTACTTCCTCTTCAAATACCCATAAATCGACTTTAAAACCTTTTAAAGCCAAAAGATCGGCAAGAGCCGTACCCCAGCTTCCGGCGCCCACAACACCGATCTTTACGGCACTAACATCTATTTGATTTTTCACTGGCTAATCACCTTACCTATAAATTATCTTCCTTTTCCGCGAGCCTTGCAACACCGGCAACCTTTTCATCGGGTAACAGCCCGATAAGTCTTACCCCCTGGGTGTTACGACTGATCACAGAAATTTGGCTCACCGACATGCGTATCAGCTTCCCCGTGTCAGCCATTAACATCAGATCATCGTCATCATCAACCAGAAGTATTGCCACGACCTGTCCGTTTCGCTCACTGGTCTTAATGGTAATAACACCTTTGCCCCCGCGTCTCTGGAGAGGATACTCATCAATTGAAGTTCTTTTCCCGTATCCGTTCTCCGTTGCCGTAAACAGATTCTGGCCATGGCTTAGAACCTCCATGCCAACAATTCGGTCATCTTTCCCAAGCCTCAACCCGCGAACGCCCCTTGCGACACGGCCGCTCGGTCGAACGTCGGACTCGTGAAAGCGTATGGATTTGCCCATGGCAGAACCCAAAAAGATATTCTGGGTCCCGTCTGTTATCCTTGTTGCAATCAATTCGTCACCCGGAACCAGACTTAAGGCGATGATACCGCCGGATCTGGGTCTGGAAAACGCCATAAGATCGGTCTTTTTGACCAGTCCGCTTCTGGTTGCCATAATAATGTAATACCCCGGCTCAAATGCCGGAACAGCAAGCACTGTTGTAAGTTTTTCATCCTTTCCCAAGTTAAGAAGATTAACAATTGCTTTCCCTCGGCTCATGCGGCCGGCCTGGGGAATATCGTACACCTTGCACCAGTAAACCCTTCCCTGGTTTGTGAAAAACAGGAACGTATGGTGGGTGGAAGCCACAAAGAGATCAGCAATAAAATCGTCATCCTTAACTCCCATGGCTGTCTTTCCTTTGCCGCCGCGCTGCTGTTGCCGGTAAAGGGTAATGGGATTCCGTTTAATATAACCGCTTTTGGAAATGGTAACGACCATGTCCTCTTCAACAATCATGTCCTCAATGGTTATTTCTTTTGTCGATTCAACAATCTCAGTCCGGCGCTCATCACCGTACTCTTGCTGTATTTTCGTTAGCTCGTCCTTGATAATGTTTTTTACAAGACGCTCACTGCTTAAAATCTCTTTGTACCAGGCGATATCTTTGAGAATATTCTTGTATTCTTCCAGAATTTTTTCCTGCTCCAAACCGGTAAGTCGCTGCAGACGCATATCCAGTATGGCCTGGGCCTGTATTTCCGTCAGTTCGTATGTCCGAACCAGGCCTTTTTTGGCCTCGTCCGGCGATTTTGATTCGCGAATCAGAAATACAACATCATCAAGATTTTCAAGGGCGATTTTTAAGCCTTCCAGGATATGGGCCCGCGCTTCAGCCTTTTTCAGGTCATACCGGGTCCGCCGGATAATAATCTCCCTGCGGTGAAGAATGAAATGCTCAAGAATCTTTTTCAAAGAAAGTTGTTGGGGCTGGTTGTTTACAATGGCAAGAAAGATGATACCGAAGCTGTTCTCCATTTGCGTGTGCTTGTAAAGCTGATTGATGATCACCTCCGCAAATTGATCTTTTTTCAGCCCCACCGCGATCCGCATACCTTCCCGGTCCGACTCATCCCTTATAAAACGTACCCCTTCGATCTGCTTTTTTCTTATCAGGTCCGCGATTTTTTCAATAAGTCTTGCCTTGTTCACCTGATAGGGAAGCTCCGTGACAACGATTGTCTCTCTTCCTGTCCTTTTGTCTTTCTCGATCACGGCTCTTGCCCTGATCCGGATGATGCCCCGGCCGGTTGTATATGCGTCATGAATTCCCTTGGTTCCGTAAATAATGCCGGCCGTAGGGAAGTCCGGGCCGGGGATATACTGCAAAAGATCCCGAGATGTTAGATCGGAATCATCTATGACTGCCTTTGCGGCTTCAATGACTTCAAAAAGATTGTGGGGCGGAATGTTGGTGGCCATACCAACAGCAATACCCGAGGAACCGTTTACTAAAAGGTTGGGGATTTTGGCCGGAAGCACAGTAGGCTCTGACAAAGAATCATCATAATTCGGCACAAACTCAACGGTTTCCTTGTCCAGGTCCTCCATCATCTCATGGGCCATACGCGCCATTCTGATTTCGGTATACCTCATTGCAGCCGGAGGGTCACCATCTACGGAACCAAAATTGCCCTGGCCGTCTACAAGAGGATACCTTAAAGAAAAATCCTGGGCCATACGCACAATCGTATCATAAACCGCGGTGTCGCCATGGGGATGATATTTACCTATAACATCACCGACTATACGAGCGGATTTTTTATAAGCTTTGTTCCAATCGTTTTTCAGATCTCGCATTGCAAATAGTATGCGTCGATGCACGGGCTTCAGACCGTCGCGCACTTCCGGGAGTGCTCTCCCGATGATCACACTCATGGCATATTCGAGATACGACTTTTTCATCTCGCTCTCGATACTGATCTGTGCCAACTTTTCCGTATTCAACATATTAAACACCCACCTGAACCTTTAACTTTTTAACCCAAACTAATAATCAATCGTTAATTATTAATTATTGACAATTGATTATTAACCGTTATTTCTACCCCTGAACCTTTGAACCCTGAACCTTGAACCGTTCCTATTTTTCAATCCTTAACCGGATCAACCAGTTGTTGATAACTGGTATAATAAATATCCGTTAATGTTAAAAAAGCTGTAGCAACCAGAGGGCCGTAAATAATGCCCAGGATTCCGAACATCTTCAATCCCCCGATAATTGAGAAAAAAACAAGGAGCGTATGCATTTTCACCCGTTGACCCACCAGTTTTGGTTTTAACAGATATTCGATTCCACCGGAAAGTATGATGTAAAAAACAATAAAAAATATCCCTGATGCAATCCGCCCCTTTAAGAATAGATAAATAGCCACGGGAATAAATACAACGCCTATTCCTATGATGGGAAGAAAAGCGAGCAGGGACATTATAAACCCCCATAAAAACGGCGAGTTAAAATTGAAAAGAAAAAAAACAACACCTCCCGCAACACCCTGAATCATTCCGCAAAGCCCATTGCCGATAAGAATGGCGCCGGCCATGTCCTTAAATTTTTGAATCAGTTTTTCGTCCTGCTCCCTTGGCAGCGGAGAAAGATCAATGATAAATGCAACCAATTTATCCCCGTCAATTAAAAGATAATAGATAATAAGGAGCATAAAAAAGAAATATACAAAAAATTTGAGTACGTTCGAGGCAATAGAACTGGCCTGCTGAAACAGAAAGAGACCCACGAATTTTACCAGCTCTGAAACCGCCTTATTTACCTCTTCACCTGTAATTTTTATATTTAAATTGGAAAGGAAAAGGTTTGCTCGTTCAAGAACCCTGCTGCTTTCAAGCAGGGGCTTGATCTGGTCGCTGATTGCCCCGCCCTTTCCCATAAGATACAGGCCGTAAGCCTCTTTTGACAAAATGCCTACAAAAAACACTATCGGGATAAACAGGATTAAAAATATAAAAGCGCAGGTTAACAGCGATGCAAAAAGAGAATTGATTTTTCTGTTTAAAAAATTATAAACCGGTTTGAAAATGCCGGTCACAACAGCGGCAAGAACAATAACAGACATAAAGGGCCAGAAAAGCCGGCCCAGAAAAAAAGCTGACACAAGAAAAAGGGCCAGAAAAAACCACAAAATAATATCATGGGAAGTTCTATCCGGCATAGGTCCTCCAACTAAAAACTATGTTTCGCTATCACAGACTATATTGTGAGACCTTTGCAAAACGCCCCTTTTTGCTCAATTTCTGCGTCAGGCTCAAATTTTAATCCTCGAAATACTCAATGTATTCGTGCCTGCCCCGTGAAATGCGAAGCCTATTTCTCTGGGGTGGTTAAAATTATCGCCTTTCTTGAACTTAAACAAAAATTGACATTTTT
>MAXL01000047.1 GCA_001751005.1 Desulfobacterales bacterium S5133MH16 | reverse complement strand
GGCGCTCTTTTTGCGTACAACAGTTCGCCCTCGTACTTGCCCCACTCATTTATTGCGGCTTTAGCCACTTCAAGGGCAATATCATCGGTTTTTCGGTTAACCTGCTCGCCGTCAACTTCAACCGTGGTTTCAACACCCAGCCAGGGAGCGATCTGCAAGAGCTTTTTGACATCTTTGATCTTGTAGGCATCGGTTTCCTTTTTTGCAGCAGCCATGAAAACTTCGGCAACACCACGGCCGTGATCTGAATGGGCGGATGCGCCCCCTGCGATCATACGAATAAAGTTACGCGCTGCAATGGTATTGGCCGTGGCTCCGCACAGGCCCTTTCGGGTGTCCTCTCCTTCGATTCCAGCTTTCGGAAGCGGGAGACGGCATGGCCCCATGGAACAGTTTTTACAGCAGGTGCCTTGCACGCCAATGTTACAGGGTTTCATTTGTGCCGCTCTGTCATAAACGGTATCGATTCCCAGTTCCTGAGCCCGGGCTTGCATCTGTTGAGTTGCAGGATCAATGGAAATCGCTTTCGGATCAGCCATCTTTTTCGGCTTTTTCGCCTTTTCTTTTATTTCTTCTGCCATTAGAGGTTCCTCCTCATAGTTTTATTTTCTTGTGCATTCTGTTCAGCCGGCCAAACATCTAACTCGCTTTAGATTTTCGCTCTTTGGCGCCTTCCTGGGTTCTTATCCCTCTACTGTCAGATCCGGTTCCGGCGCAAGAGATGCAAAATCTATATCCACATCATCCAGATCCTTCTTAACAGGCGCCACGTCAGCAGCACTCCCGCCATCTATGGCCAGATCAATAAAGGATTTGACCAGCCTGACAGCCTCCGGATGTCTCATGAAAAGAACATTCGAGCCTGCCATCAGATAATTAACAGCACCCACCGCTTCCATCAGAATGCCGCGTTTTTCCGGATCACCCAGAGTCGGCGCTTCATCGACACCCATCTTGGCTTCTTTGCACTTCCATACCTCGTTTCCAAGATTATTAATCATCGGAAGCTGAAGCTTGTCATCCCCCTGGTTCAACGCGGCCATAACGAGCCGCTCCATAACGGAATAGGTGTATTCCATCCCATACCCCAGGCCGCCGGTGGTGGGATCAACGATTATACGCTCCATCGGCACCCCTAAATTTTCAAGCAAAATGTTGACCTGCTTGGCAAGGTTCACGTCAATGGGCGAGGATGAAATAATGGTATGGCCGTATCCCATGGCACTGGCACCGATACCCTTGTAGTTCTTATCATCCACAGGTCCCATTACAAGATTTTCACCTTGTGTTTCTTCAGAAATTTTCTTTAAAACCTCCTCATCCTTTTCTACGTTGGCTGTACCCCAGATAAGCAACGGTACGTCAATGGCTTCAAGGACCTTTTTTACGATTGCAACTGCCTCATCAGCACTGGCATCCTTTGTATTGGGGTCGGTGCTCTTGAGTTGAAGAACGATCATGTCGGCTCCAAACTCGTCAACACACTTTTTGGCCCAGGCCGCCGGATCTGAAAGAACATCCTTGAAGTGGCTGAGAGCAGCTTCCGGCCACTCATCCGGCTCCATATCCCACACTTCCATAGCGACGACCGGCTTGTGGGGCATGCCTCCTTCGAAAAGGTAAAAAGGATAGCACGTCTCGCCACCCACGGTAACGGCTTTGTCCCCTTTACCAAGGGTAATCTCCTTTACGGCGCCGGTATATGATTCTTTGTGTATTTCAAAGCCCAATGTTCCCTCCTTTATACAATGAAAAGTTAATGATTAATGAGTATTACGTTTCACATCTAATGAATTTGCCCTGAAGGATCAGTAAAATGAAAACCCTCGGGACATAAATAAAAAATCACCCCTCCTTTCTTAAAATAGATTTGATTATAAAACGATCTACATCGGTAGATTTGCAGCCATAGATTAAAAGGTATCATCAATAAAATTATGCACAAACAAAAACTATAATATCTTTTGTAAAATTAAGAGCTTATGATATTTCATATTGAAATGAATTGACATTAAAATTTGCCAAATAGTGTTATTTATATTGAGATTCTTCATTTGTCAATAGATGATTTGAAATTATAAACTTAATATCATTCGATTTTGTTAAACATACAGGTCAATTCAACCCGTTCGCCATCATAAACCGTACGGACTTTATAACTGGGGAGTCTAAAATTCTTACGTCATGCCGGACTTGATCCGGCATCCACAATTCATATGGCACTGATAATATTCTGGATTCCCGCTCTCCGATCAGGTCGAGGACAAGCTTCGCGGGAATAACGATACCCAGTTTATGGTTCTAATAATATTTCAACAGGTTAGAAGAACTTTGGACTGTACAGAAGGGGAAATAATGTTAGGAATTTTTAATTTTGCTCACCGGTGGTGTGATCCCGCATGAGATTATCCAACTGTGACAATTGACTGTGATTCAGTTCATTAAACTGAATACCCACTTGCCTTATTGAAAAAGTACTGAAGGGGAGTTTATTATCTACATGGAAATCCGAAATCTTTTTAGAGGGTATATCTTTTAAACAATAACCTAAATTACTAATAAATATATCAACCTTAAACGAGTCGTGCATTTGCTCTTCATCAACGATATAACTGAAGGCAAGCCCCCCTCTGCTGATATTTTTGATTTGACCCAGTTTGGAAGAGTTATTTTTGAGCAAAGCATATACTCCCTCCTGGACCAGGAACCGTTTATGCTCCCTTCGCTCAATTTTTTTTTCTGGGGTTGTCATGGTACATCCTTAATATTTTTTGCACCTAATAATTCTTTGTTCCATGTTTTGCAATCTAAAAATGATTTTTAACGTTAGTTTTTAAAAAATTTAACATATTGTATTGCTTTGCTAATGTAGAATAATATATATTGTATGTCAAGCATAAAATAACACAATATGTGGTAATTAAAATCTGTTTGATTTGTTTTCAACAACCGGAAAGATACTACAAGTTAGGGTGTTGTAAAAATTGAAAAATATGCGACTATTGTCAATATTTTGTTGAAATCCTTTTTTTTTGACGCTAAAAGTGTTCTTTCAAGGCTTACGGCGGATAAATTTATTGTTCTTCCAAATAGTTATCTGACTAAAATCATAGAATAAATCATCTATGTTTAAAAAGAAAAGTATACTGAGAAATTGGCTTGAATATTGCATAATTATTGAAAAATGCTACAAACTGATAGCATACCTTAATTTTAGCCAATAACCAGGTATCAGCAACGAGCAACCAGGAACCAGTACCGGATTTGAAAAGGAGCAATAAATGAGCAACTGTCCATTCTGCGGTTCAGTACACAATGTGGGATTTATCTCAACCCGTTTTGCGGGGACAGACGGTGTCTCTCTGGAAACAGCAAAATGGGCTACTGTTTTTCAAAGGCAAGGATTTCGATGTTTCTTTTTTGCCGGCGAGCTTGACCTTCCACCCGATTGTTCCTACCTGTCAGAAGAAGCTCATTTTACACATCCTGATATCAAAGATATCTACAATAACTGCTTCGGGGTTCATAAACGCGACCGGCACATTACGCAAAAAATTATGAAAATTAAAAGAAAATTAAAGGATGATCTATACAAATTCATCGAAAAATTTGCAATTGACCTCTTGATTCCGGAAAATGCACTGACAATTCCGTTGAATATTCCCTTGGGCCTTGCTATTACTGAGCTCATATCAGAGACCGGGATCCCTACAATAGCACACCACCACGATTTTTTCTGGGAACGCCAGCAGTTTCTGACAAATGCTGTATGGGAATACCTGAATATGGCATTTCCTCCCCACCTGCCGTCCATACAGCACGTTACCATAAACTCTTCCGGTGATAATCAATTAAGCCTCAGAACAGGCATCTCGGCAGCTATTATTCCGAATGTCATGGACTTTGAAACCCCCCCTCCTCCCCTTGAGGATTATGCAAAAGACGTACGGCAATCCCTTGGCATCGAAGATGATGAGCTTTTTATCCTCCAGCCGACTCGTGTGGTGAAGCGCAAAGGAATCGAACATGCCATAGAAATAGTCCACAGGCTGGGTAAAAAGGCAAAGCTCATTATTTCGCATGCTTCCGGAGATGAGGGATACGATTATGAACAAAGAGTCATGGAATATTCAAAGCTTATGAATGTCAACACTGTTTTTGTGTCAGATATAATTAATGAACGCAGGGGGAGGACTAAAACCGGAAAGAAAATTTACACCCTTGATGACATTTATCCACATGCCGACCTTGTCACGTATCCATCCACTTTTGAGGGGTTTGGGAATGCCTTTCTTGAAGCCGTATACTTTCGCAAACCCATAGTTGTAAACAAATATTCAATTTATACATTTGACATCGAGCCCAAAGGGTTTCTTGCCATAGAAATAGATGGATATGTTACAGAGGATGCTGTCCGCAAGGCAAGAGAGGTTCTTGAAAACCAGGAACTTCGTCAAAAAATGGTCGATACAAACTACGAAATTGCAACACGCAATTATTCTTACACGGTTCTACAGCAAAAGCTTAAAAATCTCATTTATGACTGTATTACCTGCAAGATGGAAAATATGAAAAAAATAGTTTTTGCCAGGCCGTCAGGTATTATC
>MAXL01000046.1 GCA_001751005.1 Desulfobacterales bacterium S5133MH16 | reverse complement strand
GGCAGGTTCTCTTTTTCAGCGTATTCCTTTACTTGATCGTTACCGATATCCGAGCGATTAATGACCAGTCCCGTTGGAATTCCAAGAATTTTCACCGCTTCGACAGCCAGTTTCAAGTCGTGAAGACCGAACGGCGTGGGTTCGGTTACCATCAAGACGAAATCAGTTCCCTTCATGGCCGCGATTACCGGGCATGAAGTACCGGGAGGCGCATCGATAATGGTAAGTTGATCCGGACGGGTATATGACCGAACCTCTCTTATTAGAGGCGGTGACATGGCCTCACCGATCCTCAACCGGCCATGAACAAAATTGAGATTATTCTTGTACCCGGTTTCAATCACACCCAGGTTTCGACCGATTTCGGTGACGGCGTTTTCAGGACAGACCTCCATGCAACCGCCGCAACTATGGCAAAGTTCCGGAAACGTCAACACAATTTCTCCGATTACAGCAATGGCCTTGAACCTGCATATTTCAGCACATTTTTTGCAGAAGGTGCATTTTTCTTCGTCAATTTCCGGGACCGGTGTAAAAACAGATTTTTTCTCTTCAATGACCGGGTTTATAAAAAGGTGAGCATTGGGCGCTTCCACATCGCAGTCCAGCAGTTGTACATCCGATCCAATAGAAACAGCCAGGTTGGTGGCCACAGTGGTTTTTCCGGTACCGCCTTTTCCGCTTGCAATACTGATAATCATACGCTGACAATTCCTTCCGGTTATGAGCTTATGCGCGTAACGTAACATATGACAACATGCTTTCTTGTCAAGTTCTTAACCCAAATTTTACCGGTATACGGTAGAAAAAAAACGTGTGTGATGCTTCTTATCAAAGAATAATCTTGTTTTTAGGAAGCATTAGAATAAACGGTATGCTGATTAATCCTATTGCCGCACTGATGCAGTAGGTTAATGGAAGACCAATATGATCGGCGATTATTCCGATGATTACCACAATGGCTGATCGTGAAATAAACGACACCATCATAAACAATCCATTGGCTGTTGATGGACTGCTTTTGGCATTTTCCTGTACGATTGCCAGCATAACCGGTGTGGTAGACAACAGTGTAAAACCGGTGACAAGAAGCATGAGGCAGCGCAGAAGACCACTGGTATATACAAATAAAAACAGACATATAGGAGCACATATCAGGGAAATTATCAGTATCTGTTTTCTGCCGAAATAATCACTGAGTATTCCTGACGATAGTACGCCCGCCACTCCAAACGCTTCAAATGCCGTGAGCGCGAATGCTGCCAACCAGATGTTCCCGGTTTCCATCTTGATAAAAGTCGGAAGAAACGTAGTTGTTGATGCGTGCATAAATCCTCGGGTAACCAGTATGGCGGTTAGCGGCAAGAGGATGTGTTTCATTTCACGACAGGTGGATAAGAGGGGCTTTCTGTCTGATTTTTTTACCTGCACATCAATTCCGTGAAATTTGAAATAAAGCCAGAGCGAGGCCAGAATTCCGAAAATCATGATAGGGTAGTATCCTTCGAAACTTAAAATCGAGACTGAACCTACCGCGACCATGGGCCCTATGGTTCTGGCCAGTTCACCGCCTGTCATATAAAAACTCATTCCTTTGCCTGTTTTGCTTCCGGATAGTTGTGATACCATTACCGGGGCAGGAACATGAAAAACAGCCACACTAACCCCTGTAACAAATAAAAGCAGGGATAATACACCGTAACTGGGTGCAAGACCCAAAAGGCTCATGGGTATGGCTGTGGTTGCCGGAGCGAGGATGATAAAATAACGGACGCTTATCCTGTCCGCCAGAAGGCCGATAAACGGGTTAAAAAGAGCAGGGATTTGCATTATTGTGGAAAGAAAACCGGCCTGAGTAAGCGTCATGGAAAACTTTTCCACGAGCAGGGGAAGCAAGGGTGCAAAAAAACTGGAATAAATATCGTGAATAAAATGGCAAACAGAAAGGGTAAGCACTTTTTCGGCGTTAAAAACATCTTTAGACCGGGGAGAAGAATTTTTAGTTGTCGTTAGGGTCATATCAGTTTTGTACAGAAAGACATTTAATGTTTTATAACCGTTCTATGATTCTTTGAAATCCCAAATTCCAAGCGCCAAAGATCAATTAAATCCCAAATTCCAAGTACCAAATTACAAATAAATCCCAAATCTCAAGCATCAAATTACAAACACCATGCCAAAGGAAGGCGAGAATCCCAAATAACAATGATCTTAACTATTCCGATTTTTTCAGTATTGATGAAAATATCTTTTCCAGTTCGTTTGCCTTTCTTAACGATTATAAGGTTTGGAATTTTGAATTTCGGTAATTGTGATTTGTTTGTTTTTTGGAATTTGTTTTTTGGAATTTCCACTAACTCAATTGCTCCGTGAATGGATACAATATTTCTTGTTTATTTGCCGCCAATGTTAATACCGGCAGTGAGGTCTTTCAGTTTTTTCAGGCGCTTTAATAGTTTTTCCGCATCTCCTTTGGCAGGCCGAAGTGGTAATTGTGCAAAAATGCCGAGACCCTCACTGGCCTC
>MAXL01000045.1 GCA_001751005.1 Desulfobacterales bacterium S5133MH16 | reverse complement strand
GCTTTGTTTGAATTTATATAATCAAAATTCGTGCCAAATTTTATTAAATAATAATTAAAACCGGGACAACAGTAACCCAAGCGGTATTTTTGTATAAAAACAAGTAAAAAAAGGGGGTTACAATATAATTTGGTGAGGGTTTAATTATTTAAATAAGATGATTATAAGGGAAACGTACGGTACAAAATTGAAAAAAGTCTCATATTTTAGAAGCATGATACATAGGTGTATCATAAGACATGGGGTGAGACCTTTGCAAAGGTCTCAGGGTATAATCGTTAGAACACAATCTTTTCAAGAGGTCTACGCTCGGGGATATGTTCATGGGGAATTTTATCCTGGTTCCATTCTTCTGATACATAAAGGTTGCAGTAGCAACTGCCGTATTCTTCAACATCCGGAGTCCTGTAAACACAAGGACAGAGTATATCTTTATCATTTTCTTTATTCCCGGAAGCCAGTCTGCATGGGCATACCATATAGCCGTAACGCTTCTTGTTGATAATCAGGGCCTCAATCAGTTCAAATACCCGTTCTCTATCCTTGTTAAAGTAATATCCTTTTTGCTCCTGAGTTTTTTTCAGCATTTCATAGAGGTTTTCGACTTCCATTATAATCCAAGGGCCTCCCTCATCTCATTTTCCTTAAAACCCACAATGACTTTATCGCCGATGATAATTGTAGGAAAAGAACATTTAGGATTAAATTTTTTGACATCTTCCAGTATTGCCTTGCGTTCTTCTCCTTCTAAAAGATCCACATCAACAAAATCATACATGACGGTGCAATCGCTAAGAAATTTTTTGGTGGACTTGCAATGGCTGCAGGTACTTAGAGAATATATTTTCACCGGGTTGTCAGACATATGAGTATCCTTTCACCATAAATTTTTATTCATAAGTATCAAATCACACTTAATGGAATTTTACAACAATTTCTTCAACGGTTTTACGCCATTTGGGCGGCGCCAATTCCATGTCTTTCTTGAAATATCCAACAGCCAGCAGAAGCGGAATCCAGTAATTATCCGGGATGTTGAATTCCTTTCGCACGGCATCGTGGTCAAATCCGTCCATGGGGTGGGTGTCAAGTCCAAGGTTTTTTGCGGCCAACATCAGTGCCATGGCAAAAAAGCCTGTATTTTTACAAGCAAAAGCCAGCTGTTTGTCTTCACTTTCCCCGTAAAGGGATGTGCGAGCATCTGCGAACCATTGACGCTGATCCTCGTTCATAGCTTTAGCCGTAATCATCTCTTGAAAATTTTTTTCAACAAACCGGTGACCTTCTTTCCACCCATCTTGATCAGCCAGCACAATTAGCGTTACCGGCGCTTCGTTGACTTTGGGCTGGTTCCAGGCCAGACTCTGAAGGCGCGTTTTCTCTTCATGCCCTCTTAAAACAATCAGACTCCACGGCTGAAGATTAAAACTTGACGGCACCTTTGCCGCAGTTTCAATCATTGCTCTCAGTGTTTCATCCGGAACGTCTTTGTCGGGATCAAAAAAATTAACCGCACGTCTATTATTAATAACATCTATAAAGTCCATGATCGACCCCTTATCTTATTATGTCAATTTAGCAGGTTTTTCACTTTCTCCGGATCCGTAACCGGTGGTTTGCACGATTTGCCCATACAAACATAGGCTGTGGTCTTATTATCTATTCTTTTAACCGACGAGACAAATGGAAGCTGTCGGGCCAGCCTGCTACGGATCGTATTATCTACAAGTATAACCGCCTTGCCGGGAATAAAGAAAGAATTTACGGTTCTTAGCATTGAACGCGTATCTTCCCCGTTACGATCTCCGTCGATTACCACTTCGACCGGTTTTAACCGTGATATAATCAGGGCAACCAGAAGTTCCGGGGCTGAATCCGGCTGTGAATTAATTCTTGATAGAACACTTTCCAAAGTTTGTTCGACCACGGTCGAATATTTCCCTGAATCGGCAAACCTTGCGAGACGCAATGCATTCAAAACAGCCACTGATCCAGCGGAAGGTGTTACACTGTCCGTATCCTCCTTGACACGCAAATCAATCTTTTTATCATGTCCCTTGCGGGTCATAAAAAAGCCGCCATTTTTTGTATCGTAAAACAATGCTATCTGTTCGTCCATGAGTTCAAGAGCCCATTCCAGCCATCCTGGATCGAAATCGGCTTCATAAAGATCAATAAGGCCCTGGATTAAAAAAGCATAGTCACTGGCCATACCGACAATTTTCCTCTCTCCTTTACGCCATCGTCTGTACAGGAGTTTGGTTTCAGAACTATAAAGATTTTTTTGGATAAATTTCGCTGCATTTCGGGCCGCCGTCAGGTATCTTTCGTCTTCTAACACTTGATACGCTCTGGACAAGGCGGATATCATAAGGCCGTTCCAAGAGGTAAGGATTTTGTCGTCCAGGTGTGGCCGGGGTCTGTCGGCTCGAGCCTGTAACAGTTTAATTTTAGATTCCTTCAACATTTGAGCGATGTCATTTTTTGATCTGCTGAATTTATCAGCGGTCTCATCCAGAGAATGGGCAGCGAATAGAATATTTTTACCTATAAAATCCCCATGTGGATCATATTCGACATTTCCCTGGGGTTGTACTCCGTAGTGGTATGAAAATATTTCACCCGGCTCAGGACCTAATACAGCACGGATCTCTCTTTGCTCCCATACATAGAAAGCCCCCTCGATCTTCTTTTTATGACCCCCATTTTCGCCTGAGTCTGGCGGTATACTATCAGCATCTTCCGCTGAATAAAATCCGCCATCAGGATGGGTCATATCCCGCAGAACATAGTCGGCGGTTTCCCTGACAACCTTTTCAAAAAACGTGTCACGGGTAATCAGAAAAGCATCCAGATAGTTTTTTAACAGCTGGGCATTGTCATACAGCATCTTTTCAAAATGAGGGACATGCCATTTAGCGTCTGTGGAATAGCGATGAAATCCTCCGCCCAGTTGATCATAAATTCCGCCGGTTGCCATGGCACGGAGTGTAACATTTGCCATTTCAAGGGCGGTATCGCCTGACTCATCTTTTTGGACGCTATTTTTGGCATAAAAATAATAAGCATATAAAAAATTCTGAATTGAAGGAGACGGAAACTTGGGAGCCGGACTGAACCCGCCTAACTTTCGGTCAAATCTCGTGGAAAAATTATTCAGGGCGTTATCCAGCAAGTTTGTATCAATGGGTCCATGGCTTGAAGACCATGACAGGTGATTTGTTATAATTCTTGATAATTCCTGACCCGAAGAAAGCAATTTTTTCTTTTTTGAAGGATCGTTCCAGGCTGCGGAAATAAGTTTCAAAAGGTCTGTCCATGATAACATCCCTGATTGAGCCACAGGAGGGAAATAGGTCCCGCCGTAAAAAGGCTTCAATTCGGGTGTAAGAAAAACATTTAACGGCCATCCGGCTGAACCGATTAAGGCTGAAACTGCAGTAAGGTATATTTTGTCAAGATCGGGGCGCTCTTCCCTGTCCAATTTGATACATACAAAATTATGGTTCATCAGCTCAGCGATATTCGGATTCATGAACGATTCTTTCTCCATAACGTGGCACCAGTGGCAGGTTGAATAGCCTATGGATAAAAGAACAAGTTTATTTTCTGCTTTTGATTTTTCAAAGGCTTCATCTCCCCAGGGATACCAGTCAACCGGATTATAAGCATGTTGGAGAAGATACGGACTTTTTTCATGAATAAGCCGATTCGGTCTTGAATTAGCTTCAGACATCATATTCTCCTGATCAGCAATAGAAACTCCAAGTTTAAAGAAAAAACCATACAAAATAAATTGTTTTAGTTCTTGACAACATGACAATCTTAATTTATTAATAATAATTATTATCATTATTGTCTTAATGTCAAATATCTTAATACTAAATCTTTACAAGAAAAAAAAACATCTCTAAGAAGGAGGAACCTCTAATGGCAGAAGAAATAAAAGAAAAGGTGAAAAAGCCGAAAAAGATGGCTGATCCGAAAGCAATTTCCATTGATCCTGCAACTCAACAGATGCAAGCCCGGGCTCAGGAACTGGGAATCGATACTGTATTTGACAGAGCGGTACAAATGAAACCCTGTGCCATTGGCGTGCAGGGCACATGCTGTAAAAATTGTTCCATGGGGCCGTGCCGTCTCCCGCTCCCGAAAGCGGGAATTGAGG
>MAXL01000044.1 GCA_001751005.1 Desulfobacterales bacterium S5133MH16 | reverse complement strand
TACGCAGGATCATCATCTTTTTTTAACCAACCGCTGATCTGCTCCCGCGTTACCTGATGATCAGCCAAGCCAAATACAGCGATCATTTTTGAATCGTTAAAGTCGAAGGTATAGCGGATACGTCGCAAGATATCGTTATTGGTCACAAGTATGCTCCGATCTAAACTGCAGTTGTGTCACAACGACTCACTGCCTGGTTACCTTGGGGAATATGAAAGAACAAATTCTGTATCTTGCCATTCATGTTTTTTCCTGCCTATTAAAACACTGTGTTCGCTATATTGATATTTGTTCAGCTCTTTTATATCTGATACTATTTTTGCTCGCAAAGGATTTAGATGAATGTAGCGGATCAGTTCCTGTTTTATTTGTCAAGCGTTTTCCTCACCTTGCGTGCCAGAGTTTCCGGTGTAAAAGGCTTTTCAAGGAAATTCAGCCCCGGCTCCAGAACACCGTGATGAACTATGGCGTTGTCCGTGTATCCTGACATATAAATCACCTTCATCTGTGGATAGAGTGGCCGCAGTCGTTTTGCCGCTTCCCTGCCGCCCATCTTCGGCATCACCACATCAGTTATCATCAGATCAATCTGGCCATCGTACTCCTTGCAGACCCTCAGAGCATCTTCGCCATTTTCAGCATCCAACACCTTGTATCCATACCGCCGGAGAGCACTTTGCGCCAGATTCCGGAGCGAATTATTATCTTCTACAATCAAAACAGTCTCAGAACCGTCAAGTTTGGCTACAGGTTTTTTTTCTTTTTCCTCCGTGTCCACATCTTTCTTTACTTTTGGCAGATAGACCTTGAATACAGTTCCTTGTTCAGGCTCGCTATAGACCCAGATAAAGCCATTGTTTTGTTTGACAATGCCGTAAACTGTGGATAAGCCCAATCCCGTGCCCTTGCCGACTTCCTTTGTGGTAAAGAAAGGCTCGAAGATATGTTCCTTGGTTTCTTTATCCATTCCGCTGCCGGTATCGCTTACAGCCAGCATCACATAAGGACCGGGTGTGCTTTCTACACCGCGATTCCGGAAATAAATATCTTCCAGTTCCACGTTGGACGTTTCAAGGGTGAGTTTGCCGCCACCGGGCATGGCATCTCTGGCATTGATTGCAAGGTTTAGGAGCACCTGCTCAATCTGGCCGGGGTCTATTTCTACCTGCCACAATACAGAGGCAGGAATCGTTAATAACTCAATATCTTCTCCAATAAGGCGGCCAAGCATCTTTTCCATATCTGTTAATAATTCATTAATATCCAGGATCTTGGGCTGGACAATTTGTTTGCGGCTGAAGGCAAGAAGCTGGTGGGTCAAAGAAGCTGCTTTTTCCCCGGCTTTCTTGATTTCTTCTATTCCCTTGCGTAAGGAGTTATCCTTGATAACATTCATTAATGCAAGCTGGGCATTGCCAAGGATGACGGTCAGCAGGTTGTTAAAGTCATGGGCAACGCCGCCGGCAAGCGTGCCGATGGCCTCCATCTTCTGGGACTGGCGGAGTTGGGCTTCAAGTTTTAACTTTTCTTTCTCTGCTTTTTTTTGCTCTTTTTCTATCTTTTTTTCTATCTCTTTTTCTCTTGTTATATCTCTGGCACAGCCGACCGTTCCCATCAGTTTGCCATTTTCATCCCAGAAAGGTGCCTTATAAACATCAAAATAAACAAATTTTCCTTTAAGATTCCCAGACTCGTCAAATTTTAGCGGTTTTTTTGTTTCCAGAATTGCTGAGTCAGAGTCCATGCACATCTCTCCGAATTTATGATACTCAGGATTTTCAGGATGGGATTCTCTTTCCCTTTTGGCAAAATACATGTCTGTTTTTCCAACAGGCTCATCAGTATCTTTGGTATTAAGCAATTTTTCACAACAAGCTTTGTTTGCAAAAATAAACCTGTTTTCTGAATCTTTTGTCCATATAAGATCGGGCAGGTTATCGCACATCAACCTGGTCATAGAATACAAGTATCTTTGCCGATCATTGCTTTCTTTCAATACTTTTTCTGCTTTCTTACGTTCAGTGATATTTCGAGTAGTTCCCTGAAAATAAATGGGATTTCCTGCATCGTTCAATACTATCTTTCCGTTTACTTCGCAGGGGATCTCTTCACCATTTTTGTGATAAAAACTTGCTTCAAACACTGTAGCCGTCTTATCTGGCAAGTTAGCCAATGCATCAGAAATTATTGCCTGTATTTTTTCTATATTTTCCGATGAACAATATTCGGACAGTTTGCTTCCTATCCATTCTTTTGTTGTATATCCCAGAAAAGGTAAAATTGCCTGATTGATATAAGTAAATTTTAAATCCAGATTCATCTGCCAGATACAATCAACAGTGTTCTCTGCTAATAAACGATGTTTTGCCTCACTTTCTCGTAACAGTTCCTCGGACAACTTGCGCTCGGTGATGTCCCGTGCAATTGCTAAAGCCCTTTGCTGACCATTGTCATTGAAGAAACTTCCGGTAATCTCTACGGGCAGAAGCGTCCCATCTTTCTTTTTCTGGTTAGTTTCGAATATTAATTTATCTGTCAGTCCATCCCGAACTTTGCAGAATGCATTATATCCTGTCGGATCGGCATCGATCTCTTTAGGGCTCAGTTTTAGCAACTCTTCCCTGCTGTAGCCAAGAGATTGACAAACCGCCTGATTGACATCCACGAACCTTCCTGTCTCATCACTTACAAATATGGCATCTTTGGCGGTCTCGAATAACACGCGGTATCTCTCGCAACTTGCCCTTAGAGCCTTTTCTTTTATGGAAATCTTCTCACTTAACAGAGCAATTGTGAAGGAGATAACAACAAACATAAGAGCACGGAGATAATCATTGGCAATCGCCGCAAATTCTCGAAAGTAATTGTGGCTGATAATCAGGAGCATGGCCAGGAATACGGCTACAGCCACACCTTTTTTTTTCCACCAAAGGGAAGCAAGGATAATGGGAATATAAAAGAAGTGGGTAAAAACAATACCGATCCCGATGACCTTATGAAAATAGAACATTAGAACGCAGCAGAAGGCTAAAAGGATAATCATCAGCGTAATTTGCCTTTCAGATTCTATCTTTATCATATTGTCCTCCCGTCATTATTTGCGCACAAAACCTTTAGGAACGGGGACGAAATAACTTCCCCAACTATGCATCACAGCTTCCGGCCACCTTTGCCCGATCTCAAATCCCAAAAATATTGAAATAGCTCGCTATT
>MAXL01000043.1 GCA_001751005.1 Desulfobacterales bacterium S5133MH16 | reverse complement strand
GGTAAGATAGGAGACGGCAAAATATTTGTATTAACCGTGGAACAAGCCATCAGGATCAGAACCGGTGAATCAGGGAAAGATGCTGTTTAACTCTTGAATGAGGAGGAGGAACAAACATGAAAAAAATTTTTCTGTCAATATTATTTATAATATTGAGTGTCACAAGGCTTTGGGCGGGAGACGAACCTGTAACCCTTGAATCAAACAAGACAGCCATTGATCTTGTTCAGTCCCATGCGGATTATGTCTGGACTTTAGTGGCTGCGGCTCTGGTTTTCTTTATGCAGCCCGGGTTTGCCCTGGTGGAGTGCGGTTTTACGCGCGCAAAAAATGCGGTGAATATTTTAATGAAGAACCTGCTCGATTTTTCCATGGGCTCTATTTTTTATTGGGCAATCGGTTTTGGCCTGATGTTCGGGGTGAGCCAGACAGGCTGGTTTGGAACTTCCTGCTTTTTCTTGAGCGATTTTTCTCCTGGTAAAGATCCCTGGGTTGTTGCTTTCTGGATGTTTCAAGTCGTTTTTGCTGCCACGGCAGCGACCATAGTGTCCGGTGCCATGGCAGAACGGACAAAGTTTATCGGATATTTGATATATAGCGCAGCCATCTGCGGCTTTATTTATCCGATTTTTGGAAGTTGGGCCTGGGGAGGACTTTATCATGGAAGCGGCTGGCTGGAAAAGCTCGGCTTTATCGACTTTGCCGGTTCTACGGTCGTCCATTCGATTGGGGGGTGGACGGGTCTGGCCGGGGCTATTGTATTGGGTCCAAGGATCGGTAAATACACAAAGGACGGGAAAGTGCAAGCTATCCCCGGCCACAATATCCCACTGGCGGCTTTAGGGGTCTTTATCCTGTGGTTTGGTTGGTTCGGGTTCAATGCTGGTTCCACTACAGCAGCCAACAAAGACATTGCCATGATCTTTACGAATACCAACCTGGCCGCGGCCGCAGGGGCTGTTCTTGCCATGATCACCGCGTGGATTAAATTTGGAAAACCTGATGCGGGCATGAGTTTAAATGGCGCTCTAGCCGGATTGGTGGCGATTACCAGCCCGTGTGCCACGGTTACGCCATTTAGTTCTGTGATTATCGGCGCAGTCGCTGGCGTGATCGTTGTGCTCTCAGTACTCTTTTTCGACATGATTAAGGTGGATGATCCTGTAGGTGCCATTTCTGTACACGGTGTCAACGGCGCATGGGGAACCCTTGCAGCCGGCATCTTCAACATTGGAGGAACCTCGGCAAAGATCATCGGTGTACAGGTTCTGGGAATCTGTGCGGCCTTTATCTGGGCGTTCGGTGTTTCTTTTATCCTGTTCAAGCTGATTGACAAAACCATAGGCCTCAGGGTTTCTCCCGAGGAAGAGGCGCAAGGGCTTGACTTCAGCGAACATGGGGCCAACGCGTATCCGGACTTTCAGATTGTAACCCGTTAAAAATCTAATTATCCGCTTACGCTTCTTGCAATGACGAAAAAAAAATGTACGTGAACGACTACAAAACTAAAGGAGGAAAATTGATGAAAAAAGATTTGAAACACATGAGACATCTTATGGCCATTAGCGTAGCTTTATTTTTGGCTGTTCTTACCGTTCCCCCGGTCTTAGCCGAAGAGGAGAAGCCTTCGGCTGATTTCTCGGTTGCGGTTCTAAGTGCTTACATCTGGCGGGGGCAGGAATTGAGCCGTGACAGTATTGTTATTCAGCCTTCCATGACGGTCAGCTACAAAGGCTTTTCAGGCAATCTCTGGGGCAACCTGGACACCGATCAATACAAATCCGATGAAGATAATAACTGGAACGAGACCGATTTCACACTTTCCTACGGCAAGGGGTTTGGCATGTTGAGCGTGGAAGGGGGCTATATCTACTACGGCCTGGACGGTTGTGATGACACCCAGGAGATCTTTCTGACTCTGGGTCTTGATACGCTCCTTTCGCCGTCGTTGACCGTTTATAGGGATTTCGACACCTACGAGCACTGGTATTTCCTTTTGGGTATCTCTCATGCTTTCGAGATAACGGAGAGGGTCTCCCTGGAACTTTCGGGATCGGTCAGTTACTTGCTGAGCAAAGACGACGATGCCTATCCCGAGATTGACAGTGATGGTGTATCTACGGGCGACGAATTTGAAAACTTCCACGATGGTGTGATTTCGGCAAACCTGCCCATAGCCGTGGCAAAATACATCACCATCACCCCGTCGTTGTCATATACTTTCCCGCTTTCAAGTGAAGCAAGTGACGAAATGGAATGGCGCAGCAAGAAAGGTAACGATGACAACTTTATTTACGGTGGCGTAACTGTTAGCATGGCCTTTTAGGCAAGCTTTGGATCCCCGCATCAGGCGGTGCGGTTCTCACGCATTGATCAAAGCTCCGCATGGGGACCGCACCTCGCAAATCGGAGGGCAACATGTCCAAAAGATTCCTTGTCTTCCAACACATGCCGTGGGAAGGACCGGTTAAAAATTCTTCTATTATCATGTTGATCTTAAATACAAAGCTACAAATACGTTTGCCAAATCCGGCAAAGTATGGTGAAATAGGTGCTCGAAGGATATAGATCGCCATAAAATGATACATTCGTTTTATTGCTGATTGTGCTTTTTTTGGATAACAAAAGCGAGGAATCAATGCTTTTAGAAAAGTTGCGAGTGGCATCGGGAGTCAGCCAATTGGACCACCTGCTAGGCGGGCTTTATATCGGAGATAACGTCGTCTGGTATGACGATGCCGGGAGTCTGGCCGCAGTATACTGTCTGAACTTCATTCAAGCCTCCCAGGCACAAAACAGACCCCTCATTTACGTTAGTTTTGACCGTTCTCCGAAAAACCTTTTGGAAAAGCTAGGTGCTTTGGCCCAAAACAATCAGTTAATCATTCTGGATTGTTTTACATATGGGAAAGGTTCGGGTTCCGAGGTCTTTCTCAAGTTCTATGAAAATAAAAAATCCAAGTGGCCCTGTCAAATCATCAGAGTGGATGAGCCACGGCAAATCAACCAAGTAATGGATTCCCTTTACGGGATTCATGCAACCCTGGTCGGTGACGTTCGATTTGTTTTTGAAAGCCTGACCGGCATGCAGGAACTATGGGGCGGCGAGGAGAATCTAATTAACTTTTATTCTCACTCCTGTCCACGGCTGTACGAATTGAACACCATTGCCTACTGGATAATCGAAAAGCGAGCCCACTCTCCCCGACTCAGAGCCCAGATCAATCAAATCGCGCAGGTTGCTATTGATTTATCCGTCAAAAGAGGCAAAACGTCTTTGACAATTCTAAAAGCTGAAAAGCGTGACCTGGATACACTGAACAAACCCTTTCATTATTGGAGCAAAGATCTAAAAATTAGTTTCGATTCAGAAAAACGTTCAACCGAATGGTTTGATCTGGGGAAGCGTTTAAAGGAATTTCGTACAAAGCGTGGCCTTTCCCAAACAGAACTGGCAAAACTTGTCGGCGTGACACCGAGCACCATTTCCCAGGTGGAGAGCAACCTCATATATCCATCCTTACCCGCACTTCTTAAAATGGCAGAAGTCCTGGCTGTTGAATTAAGTTCCTTTTTTACCGAATCAGTGGATTTGACCAACCGGATGATTTTTCCTGAAGGGGAAGCGGTGGATATAAAATTACCGAGTTTGCCGGAAGGCAATATTAATGCAAAGCTATTGACACCGGTGGATTTCAAACCCAAAGCTGAACCGTATCTTCTTGAAATTCAGCCTAAAAAATCCCTGCCCGCTCACTTTTTCATCCATAAGGGAGAGGAAATAGGTTATTTGTTATCAGGGAAGCTGCAACTGAAACTGGAAAAGTCCGTGTATAACGTCCGTTCAGGGGATGTGATTTATTTTACCTCTGAGGTACCCTCCCAGTGGAAAAATCCTGGCCCGAGTACAGCCAGGTTGCTCTGGATCAAGATCAAGTAATTACACGGATTCGATAATATTCCTGTTTTTTATCTTTCTGACCATTTTCCGACAATAATATAAGCCAGCAATATAGACATTTCCTCCTGGCCTCGAATGTAGTTCGAGGCCGATTTGTACCAAAATCCCTTTTCCACCTATTTTTTTATCAATATTTTTTGACGGTCTCGTAAAAAGTCCAACTTCTGCGTTGTGCTGCATTTCGTAATCATTCAACGTACGAAAAGTACGCCTCATGATTACAAAATTTGCACG
>MAXL01000042.1 GCA_001751005.1 Desulfobacterales bacterium S5133MH16 | reverse complement strand
GCCAAAATGCTTGCAATTGCAAGAGGGCTTATGTCCGATGCGGATTTGTTATGTATAGATGAGCCGGCACTGGGTCTGCAGCCAAGTTACCGATTAGATGTTTTAGAGATTATAAAGGAGATCAGCAAGCGGAAGAATACTGTATTTCTTGTGGAACAAAATATCCCGCAGCTAACTGAGATGGCCGATAAAATCTATGTTATGGAAGAAGGTTCCATCTCTTTTGAGGGCAGCAAGGACGACGCATTAAACAATGAGGATTTAAAGGAAATTTTTCTTGGACTGTAAAGGGACTGGGGAAAAATAAATTCTCTTATTTTGCCATAATTTTTTCCCGGATCCTTATTGCGGAGTAAAAAGATGGTTTTTGAAATAATCGATGTAATCATAAGCGGTCTTATTAATGGTTCTGTTTATGCGTTGATGGCTGTTGGCTTGACACTTGTGTATGGTGTGACCAAGGCATTTAACTTTGCATATGGATCTTTTTACAATATGGGTGGCTATTTTGCATGGATGCTCCTTATCCCTCTGGGGATGATCGGAGGATATTTTTCTGTTTTCTTTATAGCTATTCCTGTCTTTTTTGTTGTGGGTTACCTGTTGGAAAAGATATTGGTATCTCCCTTGCGAAAATATGATGACTGGGAGATGAAAGTCATGATGCTGACTCTGGGCCTGTCGCTTTTTATGGATTTCGGCTATCAGGCTGTATTTGGGCCCCGCATTAAATCCTTGCCGGGTATGATCGAAGGGACCCTTGAACTGGGTCAAGTGGTTCTTTTCCGTCAGGATATAGTGATCTTCATATTGTCTGTCGGCGGCATGCTTTGTTTCGGATGGCTTCTTAACAATACCCGTACCGGAATGGCTGTGCAGGCTGTTGCGCAAAATCCGGCCGGTGCTAAGATCGTGGGTATTCCCAAGGATTTTATTTTTGCCGCCACTTTTGCAATTTCAACGATAATGGTGGGTTTTGGTGGGATTTTGCTCTGCCAGAAAAACTTCGTTGACCCCATGGGCAGCACCAATATCATGATAAAAGCATGGGTTATTACTGCTTTCGGAGGCATGGGCTCAATCAGCGGCAGCCTTTATGCCGCTTTTATTCTGGGAATGCTGGAAGCTTTCGTTGGATGGCATTTCGGAATGATATATGTGCAGATTGCTACTTTAACATTGCTTTTAGTCACCCTGACTATACGCCCTCGGGGTTTAATGGGAAGAGAGTAGAGTATGAGCTTGAAACGCATGGTTCTGATTTTAAGCGGTTTTTATTGTGTAATGGGAATTATGCCTCTTTTTTTTGGAAACACGGCTTATATCATGAACATTTTGATCATGATACTGATATGGGCGGTGGTTGCCTCCTGCTGGGATGTGATTATGGGTTTTGCCGGAATCTTTTCTTTCGGACAGGTCGCCTTTTATGTCATCGGTGCATATGCTTCGGCCATACTTTCCGTTTCGCTGGGCATACCGCCTGTCTTTACCATAATAATGGCAGGCGTAATCACAGGAGTGATCGGTGTGCTTGTGGGCTTGCCCTGTCTCAAGCTTGCCGGACCCTATGTCGCTTTAGTTACATTTGCAGTTCATATGACTTTGATACCTTTTTTAAGGGGACCCCTCGGCAGGGCAATTGGTTCCGGAGGATCCCAGGGAATTCTCACCATACCCCCCATCAATCTTTTAGGATTTGCATTCAGCTCCGAGCAACTGGTGCCATTTTTTTATTTAACGCTTTTCTTGACGATTATCTGCACCCTGATCCTTGCTTTGATTATAAAATCCTATTGGGGTACGGCTTTTCTGGCCCTGAAAGATTCCGAGAACTTTGCCACAAGCCTGGGAATCAGTGCTTTCAAGTACAAGCTGATGGTGTTTGGCATCACCTCTTTTATAACAGGCCTGTTTGGGGCTCTCTATGCACACTATGTCGGCATGTTGTCGACAAAAATGCTGAGCATGGATGTATTCACAATCCTGATGATCATGATGGTAATCGGCGGTATCGGCAAATATCCCGGTGTTGTTGTGGGCGCAGTTATCACGGTAACCATTAATCAACTCCTGGCTCCTCTGGGCATGTATCGCCCCCTGATAATGGGCGCTATTGTAGTAGTTCTGGTTCTGTTCCTTCGGGATGGCGTCATAGGCCTGGCTCAAAAGTTTTCCCCTTTACAGCAAAAAACAGGTTAATTCGATAGAAAGGGGGTTCCAGGAGAACAGGCAATATTCCAGAGGGTCCAAGGGGCCCAGGCTTCGCCTTCGGCTACGCCCGGCAAGCAGGGATTCGAGGGTTCGAGTGATCCACCATAGAACCGGCGGATAAAAATGCTGAAGAACTTCGAAGAGTTGGAGAAGAACCATATCAATAAACTATTTTTGTAAAAGGAGGCATTTGATGAAAAAGTTAAAAGTTTTTGTAGTCGTTCTGGCAGTCTTCATGTTTATGGGCCCCTGGGCCTTTGCGGCTGAAACCATCAAAATAGGCGTTCCGCTGGCCATGACCGGAGCATATGCCGGTTCAGGAGACAATTACTGGAAAGGCATCGAAATGGCAACAAACGAGATAAACCAAAGTGGTGGTTTGCTTGGAAAACAGATTGAAATTATTCGTTTTGATTCCCAGGAGTTTGCCCCTGAGGTCGTCATGCAGGGAGCCGACTACCTGTGCGGTAAAATGAAGGTTACCTCAGTTCATGCCGGATGGGCCGGTTGGGGACAAGACATACGGGCCTACGGTAAATATGACGCACCCTTTTTCTGTGATGATGGTGCAATGCCTTCTGTTGACGTATACAAGAGTAATCCTGAGAAATATTACAATACCTATTTCATCACCGATACCGGTGGTGATCAGGCCAACAGCATGTTCGATATGCTGACGGCCCTGCCCTACGAGTATCCCAATAAAAAAATCGTGATCATCAACACCGATGATGCCTGGGGAATAGAAGTGGGAGACACCCTGTCAAAACGATTCAAAAAAATAGGCTGGAAAGTGGCAAAACGTGAAACCGTTCCTTACGGCACAAATGAATGGGGACCGATTTTAACTAAAATCCGGAGGATCAATCCGGCGATCATCCATGTTGAGATCCCCAGTTCCCAGGAAGTCATCACTTTTTTTCGCCAGTTCATTAAACAACCAACCAACTCGATCCTCAGCTACGGCTGGAGCATTACACCACTTGAAGTGTTGGCAACCATGGGTAAAGATGCAGATGGTATCGTCGGTGAAATGCCCGCGGGTATGCCGGCACCGATAGCGCCCGACGCCAAGGCCCAGGCCTGGGTGGACAAATACATGGACACCTATAAGCATACAATTCCGGCCGGCTCCTGGATCGCCTATACAAGCGTGATGGCCTGGGCCGATGCGGTTAAAGCCGCAGGGGATGAGTATGATTTTAAAGCGGTTAACAAACATCTCAAAGAAGTGGGTTACGACGGATTACAGGGCAAGATCAAATTCGGTGAAAACAATACCATTCATGCACAGCCCGCTGCTCCTATCGTTCACTACCAGGTTCAAAACGGACAATTGGTTGCGCTTTACACAGACCCACCGATCAAACCGTATAAAGATTACAAGTTCCAGGTACCTCGCTGGATAAAATAAGCACGATTTTTTCAATCAAACAATCCCAAGCCTCTTAATCAGGGGTTGTTTGATTGAAAAGGCCCCCATCCCGGAGAATTCATCAAAGAGATTGGGTAATCCCTTGAGATACCACCCCGATTGAGCGGAAGTCGAGGCCACAGATCCGCCTTTGGAGGGATGCCCCAGATAAAAATAGCGATCTATGACATGCAGGAATACCATACGAAAATTATACTATTTTCAAAGGTTTTTCACATTGAGTTTGGCTTCGATCAGTTGGCGGTGTGAAAGCCGAAGTAAATCTGAAAGCTTGTGCATCAGGTAGTTTTCGTACTTGTCCATCTTTCCGTCCACAAATACGATTTCCCATAGAATTTCAATGATCTCTAATTTTTCTTCGATGGAATAATTTGCATTGATCAATTTGGCGAACTGCCAGAGATCGACACTTTGTGACAACTCCCTCTCGGCGTCAGCCAGAAGCGCGTCGGCGTGGGTTGGAGATAGGCCATACTTTTCCTTAATAATCCCAATGACAAATTCCATCTCCGCCAGGGTAAATGTTTCATCGATGCGCCCCATCTCCACAAACAAAGCACAAGCAGCCACACGTACATCGTGTGCTGTATTTTGTACGGTACCATTCGACTGATCTGATGAGATTTTACTGAAAAATCCCTTTACGATATTTAGCATTTGTTCGTCTCCTGATTATAGCCTTCCAGCAAGTAAATGGATGGATACATAGCAGGTCAAAGATACAGGCGGCAATAGACAAAAGTGCCGGAATTGCTTCGGTCTTGCGAACATGTCGGTATGCGGCTCATAAGGCATCCATTTCGTTGGGCGACCGACATAAACCGTATTTGGCTGCATCCACCATCCTTTTCTTCTTTTCCTATGAATTCTTTTCGACATGATCATTTCGCTATCGCCAAATGCGATTTCATTAAGACGATTGATTTGGTCAAAGGTCATTCATTGACTCCTTCTGAAGAATTATCATTTTCAACTTTCAATTTACCTTCACGCCACCGCGTTTGAAACGACACTCTTCGACCTTTCGACTTTTGACTTTTTTCTTTATTATTTTTTACCTTCGCCTTTGGGGTTTCTCCAGGGTGAACATCATCCCCACCCCGACTATTGTAATTCAGATTACAGGCAATTATCGATTTGTAATGAAGACACTTTGCTTCAACCCGGCTAAGAATTGAGGGTTTTTGATGTAAGGGTTCGCATAAAAATAAATTCACAATTTTAGGCGTTGAGACGCCCGGCTGGCCAGGCGCGAAAGTGCAGGAATATCAAGTATATTCCGAACTTTCGCAACACAGCCAGACGGGATGGATCGGCGGATAAAATGTGAAGTTATTTTTACGCGAACCCTATGAGCCTCTGGTGGGTAATCAGGGTAGAATTTGCAACGAATATTTGATTTGACTAAT
>MAXL01000041.1 GCA_001751005.1 Desulfobacterales bacterium S5133MH16 | reverse complement strand
TGGGGCACCGCAGGCGTCACATATGAGCGCGGAGTTTTTATGCCACAAAAAACAAGAAAATTACCACTAAGGCACTAAATTGTGTCATTTTTTTGTATTGCACCCCCTTGCAACAGGAGAAAAGGCTTATTTGTAATATTGCTTGGATTGGAGCAGAAAAATTAGTATTATTTTCTTGTGGGGTAAACTTGTGATTTTTATCCGCTTGTCTCATACTTTTTTGTTTCAGATACATTTTCCCATTTTTTTTTATTAAGCCCGGTGGACGGTGAAAAACAAGTGATACAAAACGCGGCTCCTTGCCGGAAAAGATACGCAATAAAAGTAAATATTCGGCAGCGCACCCCAAGGGCACTTCCTGTGGAGTGCTGCCAAACATTTACAAGTTGGTAGTTCCAGCTATTTTCCGGCATCATGCCGAATATTTACCAATAAAAAAGATCGGTAAATAATCACAACTCTATTGAAAGGTAATGCCAATGAAACTTGAAAAAAAATTTCTCATTATCATTTTGTCATCTTTATTATTGTTTTCAATCGGCATTGGCGTAACTGAATTTTTTGTCATTACTTCTAATGGAGAGGAAGAAATTAAGAATATCCGCATTGATGAGATGGAGCGATTCAGGCATACATTAAAAAATTATGTTGATATCGCTTATGAAACCATTGAATCAAATTATCGAAAAAGCCGGGACAAGAAGTGGATTCAAAAACAGTACGGCCCAAGGCTTACCAATATTATTGATCTTGCCGAAGGAATTATTCTAAAAAATAAAAAACTGGCAGCAAATGGCATTGTCAGCCGGGAGGAGGCGCAGCAACGTTCGGCTGATACTATCAGTCAACTGAGGTATGATAATGGGGCCGGATATATCTGGATCAATGATACCGGTGCACCGTACCCGAAAATGGTAATGCATCCAACTGTTCCGGCGCTAAACGGGGAGGTTCTGGATGGCCCTAAATATAACTGTGCCATGGGCAAAAAACAAAATCTCTTCAATGCCTTTGTCGAGGTCTGCAATAAAGAGGGTGAGGGGTTTGTTGACTATCTCTGGCCGAAACCGACAAAGGACGGGTTGACACAAAAACAGCCTAAGCTTTCCTATGTACGACTTATTCCTGAGTGGGGATGGATTATCGGCACTGGTATATATGTTGATGACGCCATTCGTGATGCCATGGAAAAAAGCAAAAATGATATTGCCAAGATGCGCTATGCAGATGGTGTAGGATATTTCTGGATAAATGATATGGGCGAACCATACCCGAAAATGGTGATGCACCCGACTGCACCGGCATTGAACGGGAAAATTCTGGATGACCCTAAATATAACTGTGCCATGGGCAAAAAACAGAACCTCTTCCAGGCCTTTGTCGAGGTCTGCAAGAGGGATGAAGCCGGATTTGTCGATTACCTCTGGCCGAAACCTGCAAAGGATGGGTTGACACAAGAACAGCCGAAACTTTCCCGTGTGCGAATTTTTGAACCCCTTGGCTGGATAATCGGCACGGGAGTATATATCGATTCAATAGATGAAATTATCAGCCGGAAAAGTCAAAAAATCAGCCACGCGGTACGCTCTATGCTTCTGACATTATCGGCGGTTATGGTTGTTATTTTTATTTGTCTTTTTGTGGCTGTTCGCTGTTTTCTCAAACGCTATATTATTAAGGAGATAATAAAGGCAATTGCATTTGCCGAAACTATAGCTAATGGTGATTTTACAAAACAGATAACATGCAGCACCAGAGATGAGATCAAAAAGCTTACCGATTCCATGAATACCATGACAACGAAACTTGAAAGAATGTTTCGGGGTATCCGGGGCAACGCTGATACGCTAAGTTTATCATCCGGCAACATGGGAATTTTGTCAGGTGAAATGACTGAAGGCGCAAAACACATGTTTGATATCTCCGACACGGTTGCGACTGCTGCTGAAAAAATGAGCGCCAATATGAATGCCATTGCCGCTTCTATGGAGGAGACGAGTACTAATGTCGATATGGTGGCTGCTGCGGCCGAAGAAATGACAGCCACCATCGGCGATATATCGTCCAATTCCGGAACCGCACGTTCTATCACTTCAGAAGCAGTGTCGGAAGCTGTTAAGGCTGCGGAAAGTGTTGAGGAACTTGGTCATGCAGCCAATGAAATCAACAAGGTCACTGAGGCCATTAACGACATTGCCGATCAGACCAACCTGCTGGCTCTCAATGCCACAATTGAAGCGGCAAGAGCCGGTGAAGCCGGAAAGGGTTTTGCCGTCGTGGCTAACGAGATCAAGGAGCTTGCCAAACAAACTGCAGAGTCAACCAAAGAAATCAGACAGAGAATCGAAGGTGTTCAGGAGTCTTCCGGCAAAACAGTTGACATAATCAGTACGATTACGCGAACTATCAACAGGGTGAGTGAAATTATAAATACTATTGCCGGCGCGGTTGAAGAACAGGCATCAACCAGTAACGAGATTGCCGGTAATATTGCCCAGATTTCAGTTGGAATACAGGATGTTAATGAGAACATAGCCCAGGCATCAACCAGTAATAATGAAGTTGCAAGCGATATAGTCTCTGTCAAGGATGCAGCAGACCGGATTACCACAAAATGCATAGAGGTAAACGAGTATGCAGGAGATTTAACAAATATCGCTTCTCGTCTTAATAGTTCTGTAAGCCGGTTTACGCTTAAGGATGCTCTTTTTGATATTGCCGAGGTGAAAAACGCTCATCTTGGCTGGAAGATGAAAATGGAGGCTCTATTGCATGGCCGCATAAAAATGGAGGCAAATGAAGTGCCGAATCATCGTGAGTGTGAGTTTGGCGGATGGTATGACAATGTTGATCGTAAAATTTCTTC
This sequence comes from Desulfobacterales bacterium S5133MH16, assembly GCA_001751005.1. Classification (GTDB taxonomy): domain Bacteria; phylum Desulfobacterota; class Desulfobacteria; order Desulfobacterales; family UBA11574; genus S5133MH16. The sequence continues at coordinate 1,654 of MAXL01000041.1, read as the reverse complement.
TCTACCGACATTCAATGAACTTGGCATGCACCACGAGATGGTTCATAAGAAGATAATGGAAGTAGTGGAATTGTATAATGACAACAAGATAGATGCTGCTCATGCCCGGGTCCGGGAATTCGATGATGCTCGTAAAAAAATGTTTGATGCCCTGGACGAGCTTTATATGAGTTAAAAGTAAGAAATGGGAGCCGAAACAACTTCCCATCCCCAAGCATTCCGCTGATATCATGACATGCGTATGGTTTTAAAAATTTCAAGCCGGGTAAATCTTGACTCATTTATTCGATTCTTTGCTTTTCTTTTCATTATCGCATGCCTTTCCGGCTGTGCGGCTTCTATCGACCCCGGAAAGGTTGACATAGAACTTAAAAACCAAGCCCCGAAACCTAAGATTACCTCCTTTGATACCCCCCTTGCCGACCTTGGCAAAATGACGGAAATTTATGGAAAAGGCGTGCTGGTTCAGAGTGAAATAATTACGGATAATACCGGATCATCCCGCGCCACAGATGGTGAAATCCCCCAGGATATCACGGAAATGACCAAAAGCGCCTTAAACGCTATCGGCGGCAATATTGTGTACATTCCTTACAACCCTTCCTTTATTAACAACCAGATGCTCACCGGGTATTCGGATTTTCAGAATAAACTCATCCCGGACGTCATCCTGTCGGGAGGCATTACTGAATTTGACCGGGCCCTGGAGACGAAAGACAGATCAAAAGATTTCGATGTAACCAGCAGATCATTTAATGTCAACCAGTCATGGGTGCCTGACGATACAATCAGGATTGGTTACAACGACGCAGAAATAGAGGGAAGCGCCAGAATAACCGTTGACTATAACTTGTTGGACTTTCAGACAATGGCAGGGGTCGCAAAGGTACAAACCGTCAATACGATTATTGTTCACAAAGCAATGGCTGAAAAAAATCTCGCCTTTAGCCTTTTTGGACCAACCTTTGGGCTGCAAGGCACAGTGAAAAAAATCCAGGGTAGACATGCGGCAATTCGTTTGCTTGTTCAGCTCAGTGTTATCCAAATTCTTGGGAAATATCTTCTTATCCCTTATTGGGATGTTTTGCCTGGCGCGAAGCCGGATCCGGTTATACTCGACTTTGTATCCAGGGGATATCGTCAAATGAGCGATACCGACAAAATAATAAATGTGCAGGCATTTCTTTTTCTTAAAGGCTATAATGTTGATTTAGAAGGGGATCTGAATCAAAAGACCAAAGAGGCTCTAAAAAAATTCGATCCATCGTTTGATACAACGTTCAGTCAAGTCAGCGTTGACCTGTACCTCAAGCTGTGGGAATCCATTGGGGAAAATCTCGACGCCGCTTTGGACAGAAGGCGTCTTTTCGATCAAAAAATTGCAGAAAAGCCGCAAGAAGAAGAGGGAAAACAGGAAAAACTACCGGAGACCGGGGAAGAGAAATCAGCTCTGCCTTGTTCACAAACACGAAAAACTACAAAAAATACCACGGAAAACAAAGCAGTGGACATAGAAAAGCAACAGGAACTCCGGCAGAAGGTAACGGAAGATGCCATGTTTCGCCTGCTGAGAAAAATGAGAGTATGGGAAGACAGGCCGAACTCCCCGGCCGGCACAAACCCATAACGATCAGGGCTCGCTCAAAAATAACTT
>MAXL01000040.1 GCA_001751005.1 Desulfobacterales bacterium S5133MH16 | reverse complement strand
ACGTCTCGGAACTTCTACAACTCATCGAAGTTAAATGGTTTAAAAACGACATTTTTTTCTTTATATTAAACTAAACTGCAAATGTCTAACGATTGTTTTAAGTATAAATAGATAGATAACAATGAATGACAAGACAGTAATATATTCTTGAAATATATGAGAAAAAAACAGCTTGAATGTCTTGAATTAATAATGCATACTATTACACGAGGTTACACGGTTTGAAAAAGGCATTATCCATGAAGCGAATCAACAAAGAAAACTCTCCGACCCCTGAACTAAGAATATTTCAAAAGGAATGAATCGTATGAAAAAGACGGCGGGAGAATGGCTGACGGTGGAAAAGCATCTTAATATTGTATTAGAAAAAATATCAGAAGGCGTTATAGCAATTACTTTTGATGGAAAAATCATTTATGCTAATGCAACGGCCCTTTCCTTTTTTAATCTTTCTGAGGAAAAGTTGTTAGGTTCCAATTTAGTCGAACTGTTTGCCGGAGATGACTGTCAAAGAGTGCTTAGACTTTTGAGAGAAACAGGTAAACAACCAAAAATCCTGACAAGCGATTCTTCTCTGAGTCTGAATGAGTATCGGGTTAAGTTAAAAATTCTGTCTATAGATAATGACGGGCTTACACACCTCATTATTCTTAATGATGTAACAGAGCAAGAACGGGCGGAGGAGATGTTGCGGTTACGTGAGTTTGAACTGAAATTGTACAACCAGGCAAGCCAGGCGCTTAATTCCAGCCTGAATCCGGATCAGGTTCTCGTCACGGTTCTGGAAGAGGTTCGTCGGTTGATGGATATTGTGGGCAGCTCTATATGGTTAACTGATGCAGAGACCGGCGATCTGGTATGCCGGCAAGCAACCGGTGCTTATGGAGAAACTTTACGCGGCTGGCGCCTGGCACCCGGTGAAGGCCTGGCCGGCTGGGTGGCCGACCATGACGAAAGCTTGATTTCACAAGACACGTATACGGATGAGCGTCACTATAAAGAGGTTGACCTCAGCATAGGACGGGATATGCATTCGGTTCTGACTGTTCCGTTACGGATCAAAGGAGATGTGATCGGAGTGGTTCAGGTGGTGGATATGGAAACAGGACGCTTTGACAAAACAGACTTGACGTTACTGGAGACGCTGGCCGGGTCTGCTGCGATTGCTATTGAGAACGCGCGGTTGTATGAAAAAGGACAAAAAGAGATTGCCATTCGTAAAAAGACTGAAGAGGCGCTTCGTGAAAGTGAGAATAGATATCGTACGGTTCTTGAAGCAAATCCAGATTCCGTTATTGTTTATGACATGGAGGGTAGGGTAACCTATTTGAACCCAACATTCACAAAGGTTTTTGGATGGAACTTGGTAGATCGTTTGGGTAAAAAAATGGACATGTTTGTACCTGAAGAGGATTGGCCTAACACCAAGAGAATGATAGAAAAGGTAATGGCTGGAGAAAATATTTCAGGCATTGAAACACATCGATATACTAAAGCAGGTAAAATTATCCCTGTCAGCATAAGTGGAGCCATATATAATGATCGTGACGGTAATCCCGCAGGAAGTGTGGTAAATTTACGAGACATCAGTGAGCAGAAGAAGTTAGAATCTCAGATCCAGCAATCCCAGAAAATGGAGGCAATTGGGACCCTGGCCGGCGGGATAGCCCACGATTATAACAACCTGCTTATGGGTATTCTGGGGAACGTATCTCTCATATCTCTTGATTTTGATCCCAGGCATCCATACTATAAAAAACTAAAGAACATTGAAAAATATGTCCATAGTGGAGCAGACCTGACTAAACAGCTTCTGGGATTTGCCAAAGGAGGAAAATACGAGGTCAAACCGGTAGACATCAATGATTTGCTCGAGAAAAGTTCCGAGATGTTCAACAGAACCAAAAAGGAGATCAGAATTCATAGAAAATATCAAAAAGATATCTGGTCTGTAGAGGTAGATCTGAGTCAAATTGAACAGGTATTGTTAAATTTATATGTTAATGCCGGACAGGCTATGCCCGGTGGTGGAAATTTGTATCTTCAAACTGAAAATGTCACGCTTGATGAGAACTATGTCAGGCATTTTTCTGCTGAAAAAGGCGATTATGTTAAGATATCGGTTAAAGATACGGGAGTGGGTATGGATGAAGATACCATAAAAAGGATATTTGATCCATTTTTTACCACAAAGGACAGGAGTAGGGGAACAGGGCTTGGTCTTGCTTCTGCTTACGGCATAATCAAGAATCATGGGGGTATTATCAACGCTCAAAGCAGGACGGGACAAGGATCCACCTTTGACGTTTACTTGCCTGCATCATCAAAGAAGGTTGTACAAAAAGAAGATTTGAACCGGGAGGCCTTAAAGGGATCTGAAACGATTCTTCTAATAGATGATGAAGACATTATAATTGATATTGGAGGCCAGATTCTGGAAAGATTGGGATACCGGGCATTAATAGCCAGAAGTGGGAAAGAAGCGATCGAGATCTATCGGGCAAATAAAAATAAAATTAATATCATCATTCTGGACATGATCATGCCTGACATGGGGGGTGGGGAGACCTATGACAGGCTCAAAAAAATAAACCCTGAAATTAAGGTTCTTCTTTCCAGTGGATACAGTATAAATGGACAGGCTGCTGAAATAATGAATCGTGGTTGCAACGGCTTTATTCAGAAACCATTTAATGTGGAACAACTGTCCAGGAAAATCAGGGATATCCTGAGCAAGGGGTAATTGTTGTTTGACGAAAGAAAAGAGTGTTTTTGTATTGTTGACAAGAACCGGAGACAAAAGTATTCTGTAATAGACTTTGATACGTAACAGAAAAAATTCCATGGAGCAAAATATGGAGAATAGTTCCCCGGTTTCTTTTAAAGGACAGTTTTTAATGGCCATGCCGTTATTGCTTGATCAGAATTTTTATCAAACCGTTACGTGTATTTGCGAATATACTCCGGCAGGAGCTGTGGGAGTTGTTATAAACAGGGTTCATCCTTCACTGTCCGGCAAGGATATTTTTAATGAACTTAACATAGAATCTACCTCTGCCTCAGAATCGATTCCAATCCATATTGGCGGGCCGGTTCATATGGGTGAAATATTTGTTCTTCATACTCCCCCATTTGGCTGGGAGGGTTGTTTTATGATTACTTCTACTCTGGCAATGAGCAACACCAGAGATATCTTAGAAGCGGTTGCAATGGGAAGAGGACCGAAAACTTTTATTATCGCACTAGGATGTGCAGGCTGGGGGCCGGGGCAGTTGGAATCAGAAATCAAGGAAAATGCCTGGCTGACATCCCCTGTGTTTGAAGAAATTATATTTGATATACCGATTGAAACAAGATGGGAGGAGGCTATGAAAAAAGTAGGGGTAGATCCGGCCATGCTTTTAGCTACATCAGGTCATGCATAGATAATTCACTTTTTTTATCGTCAATATTTTTTAAAACACATTATTCCTCTCCGTCTTCAGTTTTGAGCCTTTAGCATATATTCTCTGCTGTTATCATATTCCTTTTTATTTCATATAATTCACAAGCCTGATTTGTCGTATTTTTTAATTTGTTTGATATTTTTTATGAAATATTCGTACTGACGGCGACAGGGTTGCTTACTTAAATTAGCAAAACCATCTATTCTATTTTTGTTTTGCGTTGTTTTTTTGTTTTCTTTTTTTTAAGACAGATTTTGTCTTTCTTTACAAATGCACAGAGTTTGGGATTATAATATTCTTTGCAGTTTAAGGGATTATACAGAGGACATTCAGGATGTTTTTCTGACATAGACCAATTTTTCCTTGATTATTTATTTTTTATCCTAAAAAACGGACGGTTCCTTATGAATCTGGGAACAATAAACTTATAACATGAAAACTTAAATTTTACAAGGTGGTATGTTACTCTGTTTTTATTGAGCGACTTTTTATTCGATTTGCACTGATTTCTTGTGCATCAAGAACCCGCGAAAATCCTCGACATATCCACGAGTATGCCTGCGGTTTTCGCGAATCATTATGCATCAAGATCCCAACACATATAGTGACAAAAAGTTGTTCAACTTAGGTAAAAATAAATCGCTTTGACAATTAAATTAATACATTGTAATAAACAGCGCCAACGTCAGGGCCGTTTTTTTTATTCAACGTTGCAACTGTTTTATCAAAATATAAAGCTACACTTGAAATGGATACATTTAACTCACTAAAAAAACAACTTTTACAGATAAATCAGGATATCTTGGCCCTTTTTTCTGATGCCGGATCCATAACCGGGATGCCTGATGATTCCTTTGCAGATTGGCAAAAAACATGCAGCAGTATTTATAAACAGATGTCGGAACAAATTATTCGCATTGCTGTTGTGGGTACCATTAAATCCGGTAAGAGCACATTTATAAATTCACTTTTCAAGGGCGATTATTTAAAACGGGGAGCAGGAGTTGTTACATCGATTATTACACGAGTGCGCAGCGGAAAACAGCTTAACGCAAAACTTTTGTTTAAATCCTGGGACGAGGTTAATTCCGAGATAGATCAGGCTCTGGTTCTGTTTCCATCTGCAGACTGGCGTACGGAAAAGAACAGATTCGACATCAGGCGAAAAGGCGAGCGAATTGATCTTCAGAAGGCATTATCCTCTCTGGGCACAGAACATTTATTTACCAATTATACCCGCAATCTTAACAGTGTTCTTCTGAGCTCATACATTAAAGGATATGAAAAGATAAAAGACATGATTTCCTCAGATACTACGACAAGTGAATATGAGGACAACAGGTTTACAGAACACTGGGCTTTTGTGGGTGATGGATCTATGGCGGTCTATCTTAGGGATATTCAACTGGAAATCGATTCGGGAAACATTGACTCCAATATAGAAATTGCCGACTGCCAGGGAAGCGACTCCCCCAATCCTCTGCATCTTGCCATGATCCAGGATTATTTGCTCTTGACGCATCTTATTATATATGTGGTTAGCAGCAGAACAGGACTTCGGGAGGCCGACCTTAAATTTTTATCCATAATAAAAAAAATGGGGATTATGGATAACATCTTGTTTGTTATAAATTGTGATTTCAGCGAGCATGAATCGATCAACGACCTTTATGCTCTGGTTGAAAAAATAAAAGAGGAGCTTTCAATAATAAAACCGGATCCCGAGATTTATTCAATATCAGCGCTTTTTAACCTTTTCAAAGTGCGAAATGGAAACCTGTCACAAAAAGATAGGCTGAGACTGGAGCAATGGGAAAAAGAAAAGGAAATTGCAGCTTTTTCAGACCGGGAAACAGATCGTTTTGAATCAATGTTTTATAATAAACTTACCCGGAACAGTTGTTCTCTGCTTTTGAAAAATCATCTCGAACGTCTGAGTGTGATTTTATCGGGGATATCTCATTGGATTTCAGTCAATCAGAATATTCTTGCCAGAGATGCCGATAGTGCAAATGAAGTCATTGAAAAAATAAAACACAATCAGATAAGGATGAACAAGATAAAGTCGATGATAAAAAATACGCTTGACGGCTCCATTCAAAAGATAAAGCGCGAGTTAAAATCAGATATTGATCGTTATTTTGACGTCCGATCCGGAGATCTGCTAAGCGATATTGTTGAATTTGTCAGAAGCTATGCCGTACCCTATCAAAAATATGAAGAAAACCTTAAAGCAGCCGGTTTTTCAAACACCCTATATCTGGTTTTTCAGGAGTTCAAGCAGGCGTTTGACACTTATATGGCCGAAACAATAAATCCCGAAGTAATCCATTTTGTCAGGGAAAAGGAAATGCGGATCAATGAATATCTGGATTCCATCAGCACTTCATTCGATGTCATGGTACAGGATGCTATCATTGAATATAATAAGATGATGGGAAATTTTGGGATCAACAGTTCTCGAAAGAACCAGGAAAAAATCGGATTGCCTGACATAGACTCGATAAAAAGTATAACCGGATTAGCGTTTCCTCCGGCAGTTGCGTCCATGAATTATACGGCAAAGATAAAAACCGAAGCAGTCATACGTCTCGGGTTTTATACCGTTCTTAAGTTTTTTAAAAAAATATTAAAAAAACCTCTTCAAACTAAGAACGAACAGGAAGTGCTGGCATTGAAGGATGGTGTATTGCGTATGAAGCGTGAAACAGAAAAATCGGTGGTTTTTCATTTCAAGGACTACCAGGAGAACTTAAAATTTCAATATATATATAAACTTATTGAAGCAGCATCAAATAGCCTTTACGAAACGTTAATCGATCGCTTTCAGGTTTATGGTACAGATCTTTCAGATATCGTCGAACTGATAAACAACAAGCTGATTAACAAGCAACGGGCATCTGAAATCCTGAAAGACATGGAACAGACTTCAATGGGAATCGACGGCAGGATAAATATAATAAGAGAAAAGATTGCGTCAAACGGATTAACCGATGCTTAGGGCTCACTCAAAAACAACTTCACATTTTGGATACCGATGCATCCCGACTGGCTGCGTTACGAAAACTTGAAATATGCTTGATATTCCTTAAGTTTTCGTGCCTTGCCGGCCGGGCGCCTCAACTCCCAAAATTGTAAATTTATTTTTTCGTGAACCCTTAATCAAAAGCCGGAAGTTGGGGCAGGGATAACATGTATCAGTTAATCGTGAGGAACGGAAAGTTGCTAATAATCAATAACGAATGATCAATGTTAAATGACTTAATGACTCACAAGGGAGGTGTTAATTATGGGTGATAAGAAGACCAGAATCATCGCCGTTGCAAATGAAAAGGGTGGCGTTGGGAAAACCGTTACGGTGGTAAATCTTGGAGCAGCTTTTTGCAGGGAGGGGAAAGCGGTTCTTGTTGTGGACATGGATCCGCAGTTTAATGCGACCCGGGGACTGGGTGTTGATATCGAAGCCGGAATGCCGACGGTATACGACCTCATAAAAGAAAATGAATCGATTACGGCAACCGATGTGATTGTTCCGACAAAATGGAAGGGCCTTGATCTTGTACCGTCACATGTGGACCTTGCCGGGGCGGAGGTAGAACTGATTGACGAGGCTGGAAGGGAAAACCGGTTGAAAGAAGGCCTTGAAAGCATTTCCGGAGAATATGATTTTATACTCCTGGATACGCCACCCAGTCTTTCCCTTTTGACCGTCAATGTATTAGCCTATGCAAAAGAGGTTCTTATACCGTGCCAGACCCATCCCTATGCTTATGCCGCACTGGATGGACTCTTTGACACTATTTTTGCCGTCAAGGAGAATATTAACCCGGATCTGAGTATAACCGGTATTGTTGCGACATTGTTTGACTCCCGAACACGGGTAAGCCATAACATTTTGGAGAAGCTGAAAAATGATGAAAGGTATACGGATTTGCTTTTAGATACAGTAATAAGGGTTAATACAACGATTGCGGAAAGTGCTGATGTTAGCAAGCCCGTGATTTTTTACAGAAAGAGCAGTTACGGTTCAACAGATTATACGAGCCTTGCCAATGAATTGCTGACACACCGCAATAAAATTTAATTTTACCCACGATTACACACCGGACAGGAAATATGAGCAAATTCTCATCTCAACCATTTTTTAGACATCCCGATCTGGTTGTAGCGCCCTGTAAATACGGCAACGGCGTTTTCGCAACCGAATATGTTCCGGCCGACACAACACTGGAAGAATGCCATCACTTGCGTATCAGAGCAGAAGATTGCTCGGGTATTTTAGATGACTACGTTTATGCTCTTGAGCCGGAGCATGACGCTTCGGGAGAGGAGTCCGAACACTACTCGCTTCCTTTGGGGTGGGGAAGTATTTTCAATCACGCCGACGAACACAATACCGAATATTGGCACGATACGGAGCGAGACTTGATCGTTTTTCATACGATAAAGGGTGTTTCTGCAGGCGAGCAGCTTTTTGTCAATTACGGCAAGGCGTGGTGGGAGACGCGTGAACGCACGCCCGACAACGACAAATGAGGCTGTCTGGATAACCAATCGCAATTCGGGTTAGTTCTGCCGCAGCTTGATCAGACCATCTTTCGCAAACTCTATTTTGGGATCCATGGCCAAGGCCATCTCATAATATTGTATGGCTTTTCCTTTTTGGCCCATATCCCGATAATTTGAAGCAATGTTGGCATAATCGATCGCTGAACCCGGGTCAAGCTGAAGAACCTTTTTGAAACATGCGATGGCCTTTTCATGCTCTTTGAGTTTGAAATGGCTGAATCCCATTAGGTTATAGATATCTGTCCTTTCTTTGTCATACTTTTCCGCATGTTTTAATACTGCAATGGCCCTGCGGTATTCCCCCATTTCTTTGAGGCAGACACCCATGTAGGAATAAATACTGGGGATGTCCTGTTCTGTGGGATCAAGTTCCAGAGCCCGGTTGAAATAGCCGAGCGCTGTTGCCGGATCATTAAGAGCGAGGTGGCATGAACCCAAATAAAATTTGATGTAATATTTGCCCGGAAGCATTTTTTCTATCTTTCTAAGCTCATGAATGGCCATGTCCGGATTTTTGTTTTCAGTGATAATTTTGGCAGCAAACATCCCTACACTGGTTCCAAGGGCACGCTCTCTGAAATGTGCCCCGGGTATAATGGTATAACAAGCCGGTATTTCAAGTAAAGAATGCATTGTGTCCACGACAATGACTTCCATACCTTTTTTTGAAAGAGCAGATATTAAGTTTTGAACCTCGACCTTAATATTTTCGTTCGAAAGATCAGAAAGAGTGTTGATATCTACTTCTTTGCCCAGGTTGATTATAAAATCGGCGTCTTCCACTTTAGTAAATTTGGGAAGGCCGCTGGCCTCATAGTTGGAACCCGTATTAAAATCACCGGCAAGCTGGGCCACTTCTGTAAGGGCGCGACTTAAGGCCTTTTGCGGATCGGGTGTTGTTCCGGCTGTCCAAACGATTTCACTCTTGTCCGGGAAGTTTAAAGGATCATAAGCCAGCACACCGACAGAAGGGATGCCCATGTCCAGAGAAAAATCTGAAAGATAGAATTTTATCCCGTTATTTCTGAATTTTTGTATCATTTGCACAACCATCGGGTCTGTGGCTGAATCCGCATTAATTGCCGGTACTTTCAGGCTGTTTCGGCTGATTATGGAAGATACGTGCCGTTCAACAATTTCGCAGATACCCTGACTTATGGCTTCCTCCACGCAATTGCCGGCCGATGGACCGTTGAACTCATTTATAGTGAAAAACCAGTTAAAAGGAATTGCCACCTCTTGATTCCGGGTCAGATTGAAGGCCTGGGTCCATTTTAAGGGCAGGTCCTCAAATATCTTTCTGGATATTTCCAGATCATCCGAATCATCGTTGACGGACCGGGCGATCATCTCAAAAGAAATGGCTCTGTCTTTTATGTTGCGGTATTTTTCAATGAAAAAGTTTTTTGGATCTTTACAGAAGCTAAAAAAACTGTATCTTTCGGCAAGTTCCATTACCGCACTGGCTTCAGCTTGTTGGGGAGTAGCCCCTTTGCCCATCTGTTTTTTTGTTCCGATGATTTTAATTGCATCCTTACCGCAGCTACTGAAATAGACCGGAATACCTAATCTTCCATTATCGATTCTTACGGTGTATTCAAGGATGTCAAGATTAACCTTTTTTAATTTTTCCTTGAATCTTCTGACTGTTTCTCCAGGTGAAAATATTTTATCCTGGTCCAGGGTGAACCGCTTAAAGGCATCATTTAATATAATCTTATGTGTCATAAATTTCCTTTTTTATGAAAACCAAAATTGATAACATAAACTTCTTAATTTTTATAGAACAATAATGCAAGTTTTGAAAAGGTCAAAATATTATGAATAACTTTTTTAAATTGACCGCTTTGATACAATTTGATATGAGATAGTGACTGTTTTGTGGGGATGTAGCTCAGTTGGGAGAGCGCGGCGTTCGCAACGCCGAGGTCGAGGGTTCGATTCCCTTCATCTCCACCAAATCTCCCTTAACTAATTAACACCGATCATTTATGTGATATCTAATGCTACTGCACCAAAGTCTATAAAAACACTCGTGCGTTTGCCGTAAATGCAGCGCGAGGTCAAACAAAAAACATACAAGCAAGGAACAATAATATTATGAAACGTACAGCTATGGTTGAGCGTGAAACAAAAGAAACCCGAATTCGTATGGAGCTTAATTTAGACGGCGGTGGGAAAAATAAAATATCCACAGGAATCCCTTTTTTCGATCATATGCTGACGCTCTTTAGCGTTCATGGATTTTTTGATCTTTACATTGATGCCACCGGAGATATTGATGTAGATTTCCATCACACAGTAGAAGATGTGGGTCTTGTTCTGGGGGATGCTTTTGATAAGGCTCTCGGCGATAGAAAGGGAATAAAACGATTCGGCCATGCTGTTACACCCATGGATGATGCCTTATCTTCTGTTGCCGCTGACTTGTCAAAACGTCCCTTTCTGGTTTATAATGTTCCCCAAAAAGCAGATACGGGAGGGAACAATTTCACATCTCTTACAAAGGAATTTTTAAGGGCGTTTTCAAATCGGGGCGGAATGAATCTGCATGTAAATGTTCTTTACGGCGAAAATGAGCATCATGTTATTGAATCTATTTTCAAAACCATGGCGAGGGCTCTGGATCAGGCAACTTCTTTTGATGGGCGATTAACGGGCATTCGGTCTTCAAAAGGTGTTTTGTAATCATGTATAAAAATAATTTCAAAAATAGAGCAACCGTATGGATTAATATTTTTCTTTTAACGGTTATACTGTGTTTGCCGGGATGTACAAAAAATATCGTGGTCAAGGAAAATGTTCTCTCCACATCAGGCAAAGAAAAAATTCTGATTTTTCCTTTTAAAAACATGGCCGCAGTGTATGGTGAAAATGTAAATTCCCGTTGCCCGATCTGTGGAAAGGTTTTCATGACAGGGGAGGTTGCTGAAGATGTAGAACATCTGCTTACGGAGCAGCTGTTTGTTTTATTGAAGGACCGAAGAGATATTCAGCTGATACCCGCAAGTCAGTCTCAGGGAGTGGTGTCGGATCTTTTATCAGAGGATCAAAAAAGGTTGTCGGAACGAGATTTGTTGGTAGAAACAGGACGTATCCTTAAGGCCGATTGGGTATTGTCAGGGTATATTTTTCGTTTCAGGGAACGTGTGGGAGGCAAATATTCGGTCGATCTGCCTGCCTCTGTGGCATTTGATATCCATCTTATCCGTGTGGCAGATGGTCATTTATTATGGAACAATCATTTTGATGAAACTCAGCGACCGTTATCTGAAAACCTTTTTCAACTGGGCTCCTTTTTGCAAAGAAAGGCTAAATGGATTACTGCAAATGAGATGGCTGTGTCTGGTCTCAAAGATATTCTTAAGAGCTTTCCTTTCTCAAATAAAGCTGAACCAAAACACTAAACATAATGATTATAATTCCTGCGGTTGATATAAAAAAAGGAAAATGTGTGCGACTTCTTCAGGGGCGTATGGATGAAGAAACGGTTTTTTCAGATGATCCTGCTGCTATGGCAAAGAGGTGGGAGGATGAAGGTGCGGAAATTATTCATGTGATTGATCTTGACGGCGCCATTGAAAAAAGTCCGCAAAACTTAAATTCTATAAGGAACATTATAGAGCGCGTAACTGCGCATATTCAGGTGGGCGGTGGAATCAGAAACGAAAAAACGGTCCGGTTGGTATTGGATCTTGGTGTTCAAAGGGTCATTATTGGCACACAAGCGATTCGAAACCCAAATTTTGTGAAAGACGTGTGCAAGGAATTCCCCGGCAGGATTGTTGTAGGCATTGATGCGCGAAACGGGCTTGTTGCAATCGAGGGGTGGACAAAAACCACTAAAGTTAGGGCTGTGGATCTTGCAAAACAGTTTGAGGATTGCGGTGTCACCGCGATCAATTTTACAGACATCCACAGAGATGGGATGCAGACAGGTCCAAACATTGATGAAACCCGGCGTCTGGCAGAAGCTGTTTCCATACCTGTGGTTGCTTCCGGCGGCGTCTCAACAATACAAGATATTAAAAATATTCTACCGTTAAAAGAAGCAGGGGTTGTGGGTGTTATCACGGGCAGAGCGTTATACAGCGGGAGTCTGAATCTTAAAGAGGCCATTGAAATTGCAAAATAACAGGATTTAGGTGTCAAGTATAACTAATTGAATTGATTTAAATACTAATAAAAATTCTTGACAAAATTAACTTTAATAATTAATTTATAAGATTAATCTTAAAAATTTATGATTATTAAAACTTAATTTTTGATGGAACTTATCTATAAAATAGATACAGATCTTCAATTATATCAACTTAAGCACATACATACATGTGCAAAACTTCATTCCATTTACGATCCTTCCGTTATTGTCAGTCTTTCCGGTTTCATAGCGATGGAGGTTGGTCTTTTTGACAATTTATATTCCTGAAGATAAGGTTTCAGAAATTAAGAATACGGCCGATATCGTTGAAGTCGTTTCGGAAGTTGTGCTTCTGAAAAAGACCGGGAAGAACTATGTTGGCCTTTGCCCGTTCCACTCTGAAAAAACTCCGTCTTTTACAGTTAGCCCGGAAAAACAGATATTCTATTGCTTCGGGTGTGCTTCGGGTGGGAATGTTTTTAGTTTTCTTATGAAACACGATGGCATTTCTTTTCCTGATGCTGCCAAAATGCTTGCCGTACGATATGGAATCGATATCCCGACCGATACACTGTCTCCGGAGCAAAAACGACGAATAAGCCAAAGGGAAAGTCTTTTTGCCGTGAACAGACAGGCCATGGAGTTTTTTCGTAAGCAATTTCTCGATGTTATTTCAGGAAAACGAGCAATGGGATATGTTAAGAAACGGGGAATAAACAAAGAGATATTCGACAATTTTAATCTGGGGTATGCACCCAAAGGTTGGGATAATCTATTACGCTTTTTTAAAAAAAAGAATATTTCTCTTGATCTTGTTGAAAAAGCCGGCCTGATTGTTTCAAGAAAAGAAAAGAGCGGTTTTTACGATCGTTTCAGAGATCGTTTAATATTCCCGATCTTTGATTTAAACATGCAGGGGATCGGTTTTGGCGGACGGGTAATGGATGATTCCCTGCCAAAATACCTTAATTCTCCGGAAACACCAGTATATAACAAAAGTCGTTCTTTATACGGTTTGCACTTGGCAAAAAACAAATGCAGGGAGGATGAAAGGGTTTACATCGTCGAGGGATATTTTGATCTATTAGCACTTCATCAGCATGGTTTTCAGAATTCAGTTGCAACTTTAGGCACATCCCTTACACCCAAACATGTTCAGCTTCTTAAGGGTTTTATCGGAAAAGATGGCAGGATAATACTTGTGTTTGATTCAGACGATGCAGGTATCAAAGCATCTCAGAGAAGCATAGAGGTATTTGACAAAGCATATATTAATGCTCAAATTATTGTTTTACCTGATGGATATGATCCGGATTCATATCTATTCGAATTCGGAGTTGAATCCTTTCTGGAACTCGCTTCCAGAGCCAAGGGTATTATCCCCTTTCTCATGGATTCCGCCGTGAAAAAGCACGGGCTTTCCATTGAAGGAAAAATCCGTGTGATTTCAGAGATGAAAGAGCCTTTGGGATCGATTACTGATAACGTACGAAGATCTTTATATATCAAAGAACTTGCTGAGTGTATAAACATTGATGAATTCGCTGTTCATGAAAAGATCAGGAAAATATCGCTTCGAAATAGAGATAGAGATAAAAGGCCAACTTGGCCAAACACTGGTTTTAGCCTCGGCCGGCACAAAACAAGTGTTCCGGATAAGGTTCAAGAAAAAGCCTTTAAAGGCAAATGGGACAAACTGGAGCGCCAGATCATAGCAATGATGCTTCAGTTTCCTCAAATTTTATCCGAAATAAGTGAGCGTAATATACTCGAACTTTTTGAAAATAATGCCTTAAAATCGATTGGACAATTGCTTTTGAAGCACAAAGATAAATCAGAAATGCAATTATCCGATATTATAAATTTAATTGAAAAAAAAGAACAAAGAAGCATTGTTGCCTCTCTGGCAATTGAAGAAAATATATGGGATCATGACGCATGTATTGGCATTATCACCCGATTTGAGTCGATCCGAAGGAAAAATGAAAAGAAATTATTAGAAAAAATAAAGGCGGCGGAAAAGGACAACGACCTTGAGTTGCTTGTAAAATTATTGAATCAAAAACAAAAAATGGCGCTATTAACTGAAAAAAAGAAAATGGCACTGTTAAAATAATAAAAAGAAACGACCGGAGTTTGCAGGAGGCTAAAGTTTATGGCAAAGAAATCTGCTAATAATCGGAAAAAAACAAAAAAGATTCCCAAAAAGACTCTTGAAAAGTTGATTTCCAAAGGAAAAAAGCAGGGGTTTTTAACTTTTGATGAAATTAATAAGGCGCTTCCAGATGATATGCTTTCTGAACAGATTGATGAAACCCTGATGATGTTTGATGATCATGATATTGAAATAATAGACGAAAAAAAGACCAAGTTGCCGACCAAAGTAAAAAAGGTCAAGATTTCTGATACTTCTGTTTCTGATTATGGTTCCGTAACCGACCCTGTTAAAATGTATTTGAGAGAGATGGGCTTGGTGACCCTTTTGAGTCGAGAGGGAGAAGTTGTTATTGCAAAGGAGATAGAAGCCGGTGAACAGGAAATCTTAAAAGCACTGATAGATACGACCATAGGGGTAGAATGCATTTTAGAACTCGGGCGAAAGATAGAAAACGGCGAATTGCGTCCCAGGCGAGTTTTAAGGGATGTTCGGGAGATTGAGGAGGGAGATGCATATGTTGAGGAAGCGATTCAGATCGAAAATTATTTAAGTACCGTCCATTTAATTAAAGCTATTGATGATGAAAACAGAACATACAGGGAAAAACTTTTTTCTTCTGATCCGGACCTCGATGAAAAGCGTCGTATAAGAAGGTGTATCTCTCGCAGGAATAAAAAAATTTTCGAGTTGCTTAAAGATTGGCGTTTTGAAATAGGCGTTTTAGATAAAATCGATAAGCTTATCCGGGAGCAGATAGAATGGATGGATTCCATGAATCGAATGATTTTGATGTGTGCGGATACAGTTAATGCATCAATCACAGAGATTCGTTCCAACCTTAAAACAAAGAGTAAGTTTGCCAAATGGCTCAGTTCCCGTTGTGATCTATCCAAAGATGAAATCGTTGTACTGTTTGAAGACCTGAAAAATATTCAGGATCAGCTTGGTGGTAGGGAATATGCCATTAAAGCAAAAAACAGGACATTAAAAAGAATTGTGTCTAATATTGAAGAAGGGCGCTTTAGAGCAAAAATCGCCAAAAGTGAGCTGACCAAGGCCAATTTGCGTCTGGTGGTCAGTATAGCAAAAAAATATACCAACAGAGGCCTTCAGTTTTTAGATTTGATCCAGGAAGGGAATGTCGGTCTTATGAAAGCTGTCGACAAATTCGAATATCGCCGTGGATATAAATTCAGTACATATGCCACATGGTGGATAAGACAGGCCATAACACGGGCAATTGCTGATCAGGCAAGAACCATCCGGATTCCGGTCCATATGATTGAAACAATAAACAAACTTATTCGCACATCCAGGTACCTTGTACAGGAGCTTGGGCGAGAGCCCACTCCTGAAGAGATAGCGGAAAAGATGGAAATTCCCTTATTCAAAGTGCGTAAGGTTTTAAAGATTGCAAGAGAACCCATATCGCTGGAGACGCCTATCGGTGAGGAAGAGGATAGCCATCTCGGTGATTTCATAGAAGATAAAAAGTTCATGTTGCCTTCGGATGCTGCTGTAAGTCTGAACCTTGCTGAACAGACGAGGAAGGTTCTTGCAACATTGACCCCGCGTGAGGAAAAAGTATTGCGTATGCGGTTCGGTATTGGTGAAAAGGCGGACCACACTCTAGAAGAAGTGGGACAGGATTTTGCAGTGACCCGTGAAAGAATCAGACAGATAGAAGCCAAAGCCCTGAGAAAACTTAGACATCCTACCAGAAGTCGGAAGCTGAAAAGTTTTATAGAGAACTTAGAGCAAACATAGCTTGACAAAATAATTTTCTGAAGTTACATAATTTACCTTTATGTGGCCCTGTGGGCCCATAGCTCAGCTGGCAGAGCCACCGGCTCATAACCGGTCGGTCCCTGGTTCGATTCCAGGTGGGCCCACCATTTTTATTGCGGACTTTTTTTAAGCCCATATTTTTTTCCCTTACCATGAGAGACCTTTGAAAAACATTCAATTTTATTCAAGACCAAGGAAGGCGAAAATTTTAACCACCCCAGTACGATCTACCGGACCTACGGGGCAGTCAGGAATACCTTGAGTATTTTGAGGATTAAAATTTGAGCCTGACCCCAGAGGAATAGGCTACGCATTCCACGGGGCAGGCGCAGGGATTGGGCAAAAGGGGGCGTTTTGCAAAGGTCTTTATGATTGAATAATAAAATGACATGATCTTATGCCTACCTTTCGGTATTGTTAATGAAACTTGCGGGCTAAAAATTCAAAAGAGTCAAAGCGTGGTTAAAGCAAATGGCCACGCTTTTTTTGTTGATTGAAAGTTGAACCAAAAAAAATTTGCCACAAAGTCACAAAGGATAAATTTATTAATCTTTCTTCGTGCCTTGGTGTTTTAGTGGCAATGAAAATTGTAGAGCGATGTTATGGAAACAAAAATTTTTGATATCATTAAGGCAATGGAGACCATTGCACCCATCCGGCTTGCAGAAGAATGGGATAATGTGGGACTGCAGGTTGGACAAAAGGACTGGCCGGTTCGAAAGATCTGGATTTCCCTGGACCCTGGTCCGGATGTGGTCAATGATGCCTGTAGAAATGATGTTGACCTTTTAATTACGCATCACCCTCTAATATTTCATCCTTTAAGGTCTATCAATTTAAATACGGCTGTCGGCGCTATAATTCAAAAGGCGATTCAGCATCATATGGCTATATTTTCAGCTCATACCAACCTTGACAATGCAATTGATGGCTTGAACGATATACTTGCACAACGGATTGGGATTAAAAATCTGAAAGTGCTCGGGAAGGTCGGTGCAACAGAACATTACAAACTGGTATTGTATGTACCTGTGGCGTATGAACAACAGATTCTAAATTCGATTTTTGAAACAAAGGCCGGTGAAATAGGTTCGTATACCTGCTGTTCGTTTAGAAACAAAGGTACAGGTACATATAGACCGGGATCTTTATCAAAGCCGTTTGCCGGTAAAGTCGGTGAAATTACCCATGCCGATGAAATCAGAATCGAAACAATTGTACGAAAGAGTGACCTAAACAGTGTTATCGAACATGTTAGGAAAATTCATCCTTATGAGACGATGGCATATGATATATATCCACTGCTAAAAAATGAAGACCGGCAAGGTTCCGGCCGCATCGGAAATCTTGGTGAAAGCACAAACCTTATATCCTTTGCGCGATCAATTAAAGAAAAATTGGGGCTTAACTTAGTAAAAATTGCAGGAAATCCTGATTTAATTGTAAACACGGCAGCTGTATGTACGGGAAGCGGTTCAAGCTTGATGAATAATTTTATTTCATCCGGAGCCCAGGTTTATATCAGCGGAGATTTGCGATATCACGACGCAAGAGCTGTAGAAGCCGCAAATCTGGGTCTTATTGATATCGGGCACTTTGCATCGGAGCATTTGATCGTCGATGTGCTTGCGAGTCGGCTTGAAAAAGTTTTGTCTAAACACGGAATTTATGTAAAAGTTGAGGCATATGGACTTGAAAATGATCCCTTTATGGTATTATAATTAAATAATGGATCTCAGGCGCTTCAAACTCTAGTTCGTGTACATCCATAAATGAGGATTTTTGTTCAAGATCAAGGCATGCGAAAAAAATAACCGCAGACATATAGTTGATATTTCGAGGATTATATTTTGAGCATAACGCAGAGATTGGGCAAAAAGACTATTTATGGATGGACACTAGTTCACTTTAGTCATTTTTCCGGTTTATCCGGGCTGGGTATTGGGCAATATGAAAGAACAGATTTATATGCTTGTTAAGCTGCAGGGAATCGAGACAGAAGCCGGGAACATCAAATCAATACTCAATGGGGCACAGAAGAAGCTTGAAACTCTGGATGCCGGTCTTATGGAGTTTGAGAAAACCGTAGAAGAACAAGAGTCTATTATCGAAGGGTTGAAGAAAAAGTATCGAGACTATGAATCTGATGCGCGGATAAGTCTTGACAGGGAAAAAAAGACTCAGGCAAAGCTTAGATCTGTGAAGACAAACAGAGAATATCAATCGTTATTAAAGGAAATCGAAGAAGAAAAGGCTAAAAATTCCGAAATTGAAGAAAAGATGATAGAGTGCCTGGATCGTATGGATGAGACTGAAAAAATCATAGCAATGACAAAGGATGAATATTTACAGCTTTCTCATAGCGTAATGAATGAAAAAGAGATCATAAAACAGGAATCGGAACAGGGGAGGATAAAGCTTTCGAAACTTGATAAAGACCGGGAGAAAATTTCCTGTATGATCGATCCGGAACTCCTGAAAAAGTACTTAATGATAAAGAAACAGAACCCGGAAGGACTTGCGGTGGTACCGGTAAAGGATGCTCTATGTCATGGATGTAATGTGAATCTTCCTCCCCAGCTGTACAATGAACTCTTTCTTGGCGACAGCTTGAAGTTTTGCCCCAATTGTCAGAGGATTATATACTTAAAAGAATCTTGATTTTATATTGGCTAAAAAAGTAAATTTAAGGTCAAAGACCAACAATTACGGTCCGAGCAGTCCAGACGGTCGCTGGATCATTGAAAAATCCAGAGGAAAGTCCGAACACCATAGGGCAGGGTGCTCCATAACGTGGAGTCGCGGCGACGTGAAGGAAAGTGCAACAGAAAATATACCGCCCCGCGTTTAAGCGGGGTAAGGGTGAAAAGGTGCGGTAAGAGCGCACCAGTTCCCTGGGTGACCGGGGAGGCTTTGTAAACCCCACCCGGTGCAAGACCAAATAGGGGAGCGTTTGAGAGCGGCCCGTTCGAGCTCCCGGGTAGGTCGCAAGAGGTGCCCGGCAACCGGCATCCATAGATGAATGACCGTTATCCAGTTCGGGGCAACCCGCATTGGACACAGAATTCGGCTTATTGGCTGCTCGGACCGTACATAAACTTTACATCTTCGACAAGTATCCAGATTTTATAAGGTGATGCATATGCTACAGATAGAAGAGCTCAAGGTCGAGGTCGGCGGAAAAACCATATTAAATAACGTTAACATGGAAATACCCGAAGGGCAAACCCACATACTTTTCGGACCCAATGGGTCCGGCAAAACCAGCTTGATGATGACTATTATGGGATTTTCCGGATATAACGTGACCCATGGAAAGATTGTTTTTAAAGGTGAAGACATCACCGAAATGCCAATAAACGAGCGTGCTCGGCTCGGTATGGGCGTTTCGTTTCAGAGACCTCCGACCATTAACGGTTTAACCACTAGAGATATTGTTGAAATCTGTGATATAAATCGTTCAGTAGATGTTGATGAGCTGGCAAAAGAGCTTAATTTTACCGATCTTCTTGACAGAGATGTAAACCGAAATTTTTCAGGGGGAGAAATAAAACGTTCCGAACTGCTTCAGCTTATGGCACAACAGCCGAGCCTTATTCTTCTCGATGAACCCGAATCAGGAGTTGACCTTGAAAGCATTGTTGTTATCGGCGATACCATTAATTCACTTTTGGGAAGGCAAATCAAATGTCCCCAGACCAGACCCCATAAAAAGGTAATCGATGATCATGCAAAATCCGCACTTGTTATTACCCACACCGGACATATACTTGATTATATCACGGCGGACAAAGGTCAGGTTCTATATAACGGAATTTTATGCTGTTCGAGAAACGCCAGAGAGATCCTAAAGTGGATCAGAGAATACGGCTATGAGGAGTGCGTCAGATGTTCAAACGAGATAACGTCTTGGATATAAATATTGAAAACTACAACGTTGATGCAGAAGATCATGCCTATGTTGAAAAGTTATCACAAATTGAATCAACAGATGCCAAGCAGCTTTTAAACGTTGGTGTGGATATTGATGAAAATGCTCGTATAGGCACTTTTATTCAAAAAGACAATTCCGTGATACACTGCAAAACCAGGCAGGATGGTATCGAGGTCATGGGAATATCCCAGGCCCGGGAAAAACACGCATGGCTTTCAGATTATATATGGAAAAACATTTCTCCGGATACCGACAAGTTTACCCTACGGGCCCAGAAAAATTCACACGAGGGTTACTTTATTCACGCCCTTGCCGGTGTTAAAACAAAAGATCCGATCCAGTCATGTCTATATATTGCAAAAGAAGGATTTTCACAAAATGTTCATAATGTCGTAGTTGCCGAACAAGGATCGGAGCTGCATATCATTACCGGGTGTGCAACCGCTCCTCACCTGGTATCAGGCCTGCATATAGGAGTTTCTGAGTTTTATGTAAAAAGAGGCGCCAAGCTTACGTTTACCATGATTCATGACTGGGGGGAAAAGATCAACGTTCGACCCAGAACTGTAATCCGGGTTGAGGAAGGCGGAACAATCATCTCTAACTATATTTCCTTAAAACCCGTGGGGTCTCTTCAGATGTTTCCGACCACACATTTGAACGGAAAGGGGGCTGTTGCCCGGTTTAACAGCATTCTTGTGGCAGGACCGGGAAGTTTTCTGGATGTGGGGTCACGGATTGTATTGAATGCTCCCGACACCCGCGCTGAGATAATATCGCGCGCAATTTCATCAGGAGGATCAATCATTGCCCGTGGTGAACTTGTGGGCAAAGTTGCTGGTATTAAAGCACACTTGGAGTGTAACGGTTTGATATTAAATGACGGGCTGATGCAGGCCATTCCGGAGCTTTCAGGATACGTTCCCGGTGTGGAAATGTCTCACGAAGCTGCTGTGGGTAAAATTGATCGGCAGGAAATAGAGTATCTAATGGCAAGGGGGCTTGATGAAGAAGAAGCAATATCTACAATTGTGCGAGGGTTTTTAAATGTGGACATTGAAGGATTGCCCACCGATCTGAAAAAGAAACTGGACGAGACGATTTCTGAAATCCAGAAGGAAATGATGTAGACAATGAAATTTCAGAAAACTGTTTGCGATATTTCTTTTTCAGAGAAAGCTAGAATATTTTCTCATGATTATTTGAAAGCTTGTATCTATATTTCAAAATTTAATTCTTCCCGGTATCTCTTTACCAAGAAACTTTTTTCAGAGCTGATCGCAACTTCCCAGGTTTTAGAAGACTTCCTCGATTTTCACGGCGCTAAAAACAACAAGGAATGGTTTTTTTACAGAGAGCTTACCGCTGCTGTCAGGCATCTAAGCCTTGGCGGTTATTCTCAGACACATATTTTAAACCGTCTCGATTTCTATGGTCTCCCGGATACTGAGACTTTTGAAAAGGAAGGCACTTCTACACTTTATTTTATAAGAAAGACTATAATGAAATTGGCCCCGATTATACTGAATGAGGCCCGCCGACTTAATATCCCCATACCTGACGAGAGTTATGATATGGCTGAATTCCCCGGTATTATAACCGGCGAAATTCTCGATTACAATATTGATGATACGGATAAGGATCAGCAGAAAAAGCATATCGTTAAAATTGCAAGTGAATTTTTAAGCATCGCTGCAACTTTCGACCATCTCAGATTTTATGAGCCATATGATCGGGAAGAGATATTGAAGATTGTACCGGAAAAGGTCAATGAAGTGAACATGAGACGTTTTGAAATGCTGGTGCATAACATTCAATCTTCTTTTGATACATATGTAATCCACGGTGGATACCGATTTGGAAACAGGAAGCTCAAAGATTTGCGGGGTTTTTTTTCGGTTGTATTTCACCTTCTTCAAATGATCGGAAGGCTGTTACATTTTTATGAGCGTCATCTTCACAAAGCTGGATATAAAAACATTTACAAAAAGGTTCAGGATCGATTATCCGCCATGATTGATCCGGAAGAGCTTCTTGACCGAACCATTAATTACGGATTTTACTATGTCTGCCACTTTCTTACAACCGGCAAAGAACTGGCTCGGGAGATACTCAATGAAAATATTGAGCGCTCTTCCATTACCGTAGGTATTCCTGTAAAGCTTGGCTTTCACAGCAGACCCAGCCTGTTAGTGGCTAAAACCGTTCAGTACTACGGTGGGCAGGTGGAACTCTGTGTGGGCCAAGACCGGTTTGATGCCAGCAGTGTATTAGACATTCAGTGGGCAGGGGGCAAGATACAGAAAGAAAACATTGCCGAAGTTACTTTTGAAGGGGATACCCGGGCGTTAAAAGATATTGAAATTCTTGCAGGTGTAAATTACGGTGAAGATACAATGGGCAAAGGGATTCCTCTTCCCAAGGAACTGAAATACCTGAAGTAGATAAAAATGTTAAGTGTAAATGATAACCGACAACCCATAATATAGCCCGGAAAATTCAGAATAGTGCCTAAAGTGAACTAAAGTTTGAAGTGGCTAAAATGGTTTCTGCAATTATTGTTGCTGCCGGCAAAGGCATCCGTATGAATGACCCAACCCGCAAGCAGTACCTGGACCTTGCGGGGCGACCGATTCTGGCTCATTCGGTAATGGTATTTGATACATGTGAGCTGATAGATAAAATTTTTCTTGTTATCCCCAAAGAAGATATGGAATATTGCCGAAAAAATATACTCCCCTTGCTGGAGTTTAAAAACGGGCTTAATCTTGTGCCTGGCGGTGAACAACGACAGAATTCAGTATATAACGGACTTCAAGCCATAGATAAAAAGACCGACACAGTGGTTGTCCATGACGGCGTGCGTCCTTTTATTCAAACCGATAAACTGGAGTCGTGTATACTCGGCGCAAGAAAATTCGGTGCATGTATCCTTGGTATACCTGCCGGCGATACCGTTAAGTGTGTCGGTAAATCGGGCTTTATTGAGAAAACACTTGCAAGAGACAGCATTTGGCTTGCCCAGACCCCGCAGGCGTTTAAATATGAATTGATCATAAGAGCCCATGAAACTGCACGGCGTGATGGATATACCGGTTCTGACGATGCATCCCTTGTGGAACGGCTGGGGAAAGACGTAAGAATTATTAACGGCAGCAAAAACAATATAAAGATTACTGTCCGGGAAGATCTGATTGTTGCACGGGCGATGCTTGATGCAATAACCAGATAGCGAGCTTCGATGTTTTTTTGCGAGCCCTAAGGATTGATAGACTTGTAAAAAGTCTGATTTAGACGGTTTCGTAAAAAGTTCAAATTCAAGGCGTGCAAATTTTGTGATCATGAGGCGTACTTTTTGTACGTTGAATGATTACGAAATGCAGCACAACGCAGAAGTTGGACTTTTTACGAAACTGTCAAGGATTTGTAATGCCTATTTATGAATACGAGCACTTAAAAAAACCGTGCTCTCTGGGCAGATTGTTTGATGTGAAGCAGTCGATTCACGACAAATCGCTGATGCAATGCCCCAACTGCGGCGGGCCGGTGCGCAAACTTATTTCTCGCATCAATATCAGCGCACCTAAAACCAACAGCGAACTGCGCGACCTCGGTTTTACCAAGCTTGTAAAGAGAGATCACGGCGTTTATGAGAATGTAACGGCTCGTGATGGTGATAGTCGCATGGTAATCCGGGGTAAACCCGAAACCCTGCCGGATTTGAAAAAAACCATTAGAGATTAGTCTGCATTCAGAGAAAGCATGCACATAAAAATGTGCATAATGCCCAGATTAATGTGCTTATTAAAAATAATTTAAAGAAGTTACTCTCCTCGAAGTTATCCAATATCCTTAAATTAAAGTTTTTTTTCAAAATTTGAAAAAAGTTTGACAATCCTCATTATATAAAGATTCTCTTATAGACAGGAGAGTAAAGCGACCTATCCGCCAACTTTTGTTTTCACAGTTAACTCCCATAATCTATCGTCTTGGAAACTCTACAACCACCTAAAATTAATAAGTTATTAATGGCAACTGTTTGTTCCGTCATAATGGATAAATGGAATGCTGAAATATTGAGGGTAAGGGCGGAAATAAACCATTTTAATTGTAAAACTCCTTCAAACCCATCACTTCATTACTCCATCATCCCATTATTCCAATTGGGGCCAAGCCCCTAAATTCTTTCTGGCATGATTCTTGGAAGAGCTTTTCCTTGATAGGGAATTCCCATAAACCTTTTAGTGTTCGGAACAACAAACCATTAATCAAAAGGAGAAAAAAATGACAAAAACAAAAAGGATGGTATTCTTGTGCATTGCAGTTGCAATCGTTATGGTTTTTATTGGGCCGGTATGGGCTACAGACGCAGGAAAAATCAATTTGAACAAAGCAACAGTAGAAGAGTTAATTCAACTCAATGGGATAGGTCAAAAATACGCAGAAAGGATCGTAGAATTCCGGGAGAAAAATGGACCTTTCAAAAAAACAGAGGACATAATGAATGTTCAGGGGATCGGTCCCAAGATCTGGGAAAAGAACAAAGACAGGATTGTTGTGGAATAATAGTATGAAATCTGCGTAGTCAACCATTCCATATATGTGTGCGGTTGACTACGCACACAACATAATTGAATAGCGGCATAGCCGCGTTTTATAAAATCGTGAAACGATTTTATTTTGATTTTATTTTTTGCTTGACATACCCCACCAAAATATGTTCAACTGCTGAACACTCAAAAGATGAACGCCCACTCATTAAATTAATATAGAAAAAGTATAGATTACAAGAGGTTGTCAATTAAAGCTTAATGTAATTCACTAAGCAGAGCCTTGTGCTCAGACAAGATGCCTTCCACAATCCCACATTACAATAACTAAAATCTCTCCACTGCCCCGTAACAAATATCGAACAAAATTATGGATAGAAAAGATATTCGTACACTGAAAATCCTTGAAGAGATCGATAACGATCACACCCCGAGCCAGCGGGATTTATCCAAAAAGCTGAATATTTCCCTGGGGCTTGTTAATTCTTTTGT
>MAXL01000039.1 GCA_001751005.1 Desulfobacterales bacterium S5133MH16 | reverse complement strand
GGCAAAATTGATCAGATCGGTCCTGTCCATGAAGTCTTTCAAAAACCGGCCACCTCGTTTGTGGCCAAATTCATGGGCATTAAAAATGTCTTTCACGCATCATTCAAAGACACAACAGCACGGGTGCATGACCTTGAGTTACACCTTCAATCTCCGCCCGGAGAGAATAAGCGCTATGTTGCTATTCGGCCTGAAGATATTATGATCAGCAGAAATGGGGCTTCTGGAGATGATATTAATTCGTTTCAAAGCAAGGTATCAGGTGTTACAGATCGAGGCCCGTACTACGAGGTTTCGGCCTGGACAGGTAACGTAATCTTCAGGGTGATGCTAAGCAAGAACGACTTTTTTAAATTAGAACTCCAAAAAGGGAAAGACATCCACCTTTCAATCCGATCCTCTGCCATCCATGTTTTTTAAATTCGCATCCGTTCAACCGGACAAACCATCAATCAGCGCCATCACATTTTCTCCCAGAACATTATGGTTGTAGCCGCCTTCCAGAATTGCGAAACAACCGCCGCCATTCCGGTCTAAAGCTGATTTAACCCGTTGGCCGATAGTTTGGTAGTCTTCAGTAGTAAGCAGACCGCCCCAATCGTCCTTATGGTTGTCAAATCCGGCGGATATGCCGATCAGATCGGCGCCACAACCTTCCATTTCTCTGGTAACCCGGTCGATATAAGCACTTCGATCAAATGAATCAATATTACAAACCGTTACATAATCCTTACTGCTGAGAATATTGACGTTGCCGTCCCCGTAATGCAAATCAATGTCCAATACATATGCTTCTTGGATTTTATTGCTTTGTTTTAACGATTCAAGGGCAATAGCCATATTATTAAAATAGCAAAAACCCCAGGATGAGTGCGCAGAGGCGTGATGGCCCGGAGGTCGAATTAATCCGAAACACGGTTCGGTCAAACCCAATGTCGCTGCCTGTACCGCGCCTCCGGCGGCTAATGCCGCCATGGAATAAGGCCCTATTCGGCGAACATGTTCAATATGGGATTGGGTATGAACCGCTGAGATTTGGGCTTGGGTTGCCGGAACCGCCGTGACAAATTCTACCCGAGATTGGATGGTTTGAACGATTGCCTCCATGCGTCCTTTCTCAGCCGCAGGATCAGATGTATAAACCTGATAAAAATCCTCGTGAAAAATTACTTTCATCATAATCTTACCTCCGATGTTAAAAACGAAAAACCAATGTTTTTGGCATAGTTTGAAATCAAGAT
The DNA here is from genome assembly GCA_001751005.1 of Desulfobacterales bacterium S5133MH16. Classification (GTDB taxonomy): domain Bacteria; phylum Desulfobacterota; class Desulfobacteria; order Desulfobacterales; family UBA11574; genus S5133MH16. The sequence continues at coordinate 7,597 of MAXL01000039.1, read as the reverse complement.
GATTTTCCGGGAACCCTGCTTTTTTCGCACGTTACGCAACATCCCCCGGGTAGCTTGGACAGCTGTGCTGATCCTCAACGTGCGGCTTGATGTCCAAAATGGGCGTACCGTCAATCATATCCAGACCCCGCACCCGAATCCGGTTGACATCCTTTGATATTACCTCCAGTACCGAAAGGCCGATAGCATTGGGTCGTCGGGGTGAGCAAATGCTGAACACGCCCAAAGCCTTATTCCGGTGGGGCGGCGTCTGCTTTAGCAATTCGGGTATAAAAGGCGGACTCTTGTGAAAATGGAACAGCACCACAATGCGCTGGCCGGCACTAATGTCCGAAAGACCCGCGGTATACTCGGGCAGGATCTCCAGGGTGCCTTCCACATGGGAAACGCTCCAATGTCGTGGCAGGTTGCGGGCAGCCGTATGTACCGTTCCAATGGGAATAAATTTAATAATAATGGGCATTCTCCTGAAATATCTTGCATATAAACAATCTTGAAGTGGTTTTAAATAATAACGAGTTGCCGGTCACAGGTGTTCCCTAACCCCCTTGAAGCTTCGTCTGTGGATGGGGCTGCAACCGTATTTTCTGATCGCAGCTTTGTGGGCTTTGGTTGGGTATCCTTTGTGTCTGGAAAATCCAAACTGCGGATAATACTGATGGTATCTTTCCATCAATCTATCGCGAGTAACCTTAGCAACGATAGATGCAGCGGCAATGGAAATGCTTAACCCGTCACCTTTGGGTATCGGCTCCTGCGGCAGGGCTGACGAAACAGTAAAGATACCGTCTATAAGCAGACAATCCGGTTGAGGGGCAAGATTTTCAGCCGCCATGGCCATAGACATGAGGGATGCTTGAAGAATGTTGCTGCGATCTATTTCCGGTGGGTCAACGATTCCTATTCCGATGGAAACGGCAAGCTCGTAAATCTTTTCGTAAAAATAATTCCGTTTTTTTGGCGTTAATTTCTTTGAGTCGCATATGCCGGGGACCTGAAAAAAAGAGGGGAGTACAACGGCTGCAGAAACAACCGGGCCGGCCAGCGGTCCCCGACCGGCTTCATCTATGCCTGCAATTTTTAAAAAGCCTTTTTTAATGGCTTTTTTTTCGAATAACCACAGGTCTGGTCCCATGGAATCACATTTAAAATAGGATGTTGGTCATCCGGCTTCGTTGAATTTCATTAAGGTTAGTGTCCATCCAGAAATGGTAGATTTTGGTTTCCGGCAAGGCCCGAGCCAGTTTTCAACCGCAGGCATAGCGCGCTATTTCGAGGATTGAAAACGAGCGAGAACGCCGCCGGGAGCCGAAAGATGCCGTTTATGGATGGACACTAGGTTAAGCGACGTTCCCTTATCCTCGCTGCCTTGCCCCTTAGTTTGCGAAGGTAATAAATTTTTGAACGGCGCACCCGTCCGCGAGTAATTATTTCAATTTTGTCGATGACAGGGGAATGTAGCGGGAAAATCCGCTCAACCCCTATGCCGTAGGAAACCTTCCTGACGGTAAACGTAGCCCCGGTCCCAATTCCACGTTTGCTGATTACTACCCCCTGAAACGCCTGAATACGCTCTTTTTCGCCTTCCTTTATTTTGACGTTAACTTTGACGGTATCGCCGGCGGCAAAAGAAGGAATATCCAGCCGCATCATCTCTCTTTCTAACTGTCTTATTGTTTCCATAATAACCACCTATCTTGGCCAAGCCAAAATTGACGGTCTCGTAAAAAATCCAACTTCTGCGTTGTGCTGCATTTCGCAATCATTCAACGTACGATAAGTACGCCTCATTCCTCAGGATTTGCGCGCCTTGAATTTGGAGCTTTTTACTTTGCCGTCGGATTTTGAATTTTTACGAGACTGACAAAATTAAATTCATTTAACTATCTTAATAAATCTATGTTTAACTTAAAATGGACAAAAAAAATTGTCAAAACAGTTTAAAGAAGCGCCTATACAGTATTTTGACTTGATTGTATAGGACTTTTTTTGGTCCCGCTTAAAGCAGGACGTTGTATAAAATCGCTTCGTGACTTTATTGGTTTCTCCCAAACAACCTGTCCAGAATAATGGCAACGGCAGACCGGACGGAAAGGTGGTTGTAATCTGTATTGCCAATAACCGGATTCAGTATGTAATCTGCCTCTGAAATAAATTTTTCGGGAAATCCCCAGGCGGTGCCAAATATCAACAGGTAAAGGTTGCCATCTTGCAGCATTTCCCGAAACTTCCTGAAGCTTAAGTTGCCTGGGTTGTGACGGGCGCTGGTAACCACCGTTTTCGGAGAATCTCCATGGTTTTTACGGATATGGCATTTTACATCATCGATCGAGTTTTTTATTATAATCAGCTCCAGGGCTTCTCGACGCTTTGGATTGTATTTTGATCCTGTTCCTTCTACCCAGTGCGAAACAATTTTTTTAACCAGTGCTTTCTGATCCTCAAGGGGCGTTGCCACATAAAAGGATTGTACCCCGTATGTTTTTGCAGCCCTTGATATATCGTGCAGGTCGAGATTGGTTACGGCGGATGTTATAATATCACCGTTCTTATTAATCACCGGATAATGCGTCAGGGCCACGTATAGATTGGTCATGTATGATTTTTTCAATATCGCGGCACCATTTTTTCAGAATTTTTATCTCCTCTGCGCTCAAGGATCTGTTTTCAAGCAAATCTCGCTTTTTCAAAAAGGTTCGTATGAGCGATGATTCAAGCCTTGCTTTTTCAATTTCTTTATGATTGCCCGACAACAGAACTTCCGGAACATCGACACCCTCAAATGTCCTGGGCCTCGTATATTGTGCATATTTTAAAACACTTCCTGAAAACGAATCTTTTTCCGCAGAGTCCTTGCCGCCGAGCACACCGGGAATCAGTCTGGTTACCGCATCGATGATAACCATGGCTGCCAGTTCACCCCCGGTTAGGACATAATCACCGATGGAAACCTCATCATCGATCAAATTGTGGCAAATACGTTCATCCACCCCCTCATAACGGCCGCAAACGAAAATAATTCCATCCGATGATGCGAATTCTCGGGCCATGCCCTGATCAAAATGCCGTCCCTGAGGCGTCAGCAGAATTCTTTTGGACAAAGGGACTTTTTTTGCGGCAGCCCGGATGGCAGCGGCCAGCGGTTCAGGCTTCATAATCATTCCACAACCCCCGCCGTACGGCCTGTCATCGGTCGTACGGTGTCTCCCTTGTGCAAAATCTCTGATATTGACGGCCGATGCCAAAATCTTGTTTCGATCTATGGCCCGTTTAATAATCCCGTGTTCCCAAAAAGGATTAAACATTTCCGGGAAAATAGTCAGGACTATGAAATTCATACGGTTACCCTTCATAATCCTTCCGGTAAATCCACTCGCATTGTTTTAAGCTTAAGATCGATTTCCAAAATCACCGACCCAAGCGCAGGGATCAGTGTTTCATTATCATGAACTCTATTCGGATCTCTGACAACAAAGACGTCGTTGCTTCCCGTAGGAATTATCGATTCAACGACGCCCAGATACTCATCATGGGTTGTGAAAACTGAAATTCCGATAATATCAAGCCAGTAGTATGATCCGTCTTCGGGTTCAGGAAGATGGGACCTTTCAATAAAAAACACGGAACCGATAAGGGTTTCAACGGAATTTCTGTTCTCTACACCTTTGAGTGCTAAAAGGGCGAGCTTGCCGTGAGGTTTAACCCATTTTATTTTATAGCTTTTTTCAAATCCTTTGGGATTGATTAAAAGGATCAAACTGTCTGGCTTGAAAACAGACAAGGATTCAGCGTAGGAATAGACCTTAATGTTTCCTTTTACACCATGGGCGCCAACGATCTTTCCGACAGGGACAAACCCATTTTTCTCCACGATACTATTCTAAAATCTCAAGAACCGAACGCTTTTTTAATTTAGCAGAAGCCGCACTCAATATGGTTCGCATGGCCCTTGCCGTCCGACCCTGCTTTCCGATAACTTTTCCCAGATCCTCTTTAGCCACTTTTAGCTCTAATACCGAAGTCCGGTTACCCTCTATCTCAGAGACCGTAACTTGCTCCGGATTATCAACCAGCGCCTTAGCAATGTAGTCGATCAGCTCTTTCATAGCTCCATCTCCTTTGTTGGCTGTTGAGAAATAGAGGTAAAGATATTATGTGAGAGTAGCAAAAAAACCTTGTTTTTTCAAAAGACTTTTAACCGTGTCTGTAGGGATAGCCCCTTGACCGATCCAGTGCTTAATCCGTTCTTGCTTCAGAGACACCTCCGCAGGATCTGCCAGAGGATTGTATGTACCTACATTTTCAAGGAATTTGCCGTCTCGGGGTGATTCACTATCAGCAATGACAATTCGATAAAAAGGTTTTTTCTTTGCTCCGTGTCTGGCCAATCTGATTTTAACTGACATATTAGATCTCCTTCAAAAGGGCAGCATGCCCTGGCCCAATTCTCGCATTCCGCCCTTGTTGATTTTTTTCATCATTTTTACAACCTGAGTATAATTTTTTAGCAAATTATTTATATCCTGTACACTAGTTCCGCTTCCTTTGGCAATCCTTTTGCGACGACTCCCTTTGATTAAAGTGTGCTGATGTCGTTCCTGGGGGGTCATGGAATTTATGATCGCTTCTATCTTAATAAATTCATTTTCGTCAACCTCGAGATTTTTCAACTGTTTAATCTTACCCATACCGGGAATCATATTGATCAGTTCAGAAATAGAGCCCATCTTCCTTATCTGAACCATTTGATCACGAAAGTCTTCTAAAGTAAATTCATTTTTTCTCAGCCTTTTTTCAAGTTCAACCGCTTTCTTTTCGTCAACAATTGTCTGTGCCTTTTCGATCATGGTAAGGACATCACCCATTCCGAGTATCCTTGAGGACATCCTGTCAGGATGAAAAGGTTCCAGGTCGCTCAGTTTTTCACCCACACCAATAAATTTTATGGGTTTATCTGTTACCGATTTTATGGATAACGCTGCTCCGCCGCGGGCATCACCGTCCATTTTTGTGAGAATAACGCCGCCAATATTAAGAGTATTATTAAATGACTCGGCTATATTGACAGCGTCCTGGCCTGTCATGGCATCCGCCACAAGAAGAATATCAGACGGCTTTACTGCATCCTTGATACGGCAAAGCTCGGTCATTAACTCTTCGTCTATATGTAAACGCCCTGCGGTATCTATAAGCAGCGTATCACAGAGTTCCCTATGTGCTGTTGTTCTTGCTTGTTGGCAGATCTTAACCGGATCAATTTCCGGGTTGGACGGAAATACCGGAACGCCGAGCTGGTCACCCAGCTTATTTAGCTGGTCAATAGCAGCAGGACGATAAATATCCGCCGGAACAAGGTAGGGTTTTCTGCCCTGTTTTCTCAAATAAACGGCAAGTTTGCCGGCGGTTGTGGTTTTGCCGGATCCTTGCAGACCCACCAGCATTATAGATGCCGGGTGAGAACCCGAAAGATTCAAATTCTCGAGACGGCCCCCCATCAGTTCCGTGAGTTCTTGATCGACTATTTTTATAACCTGCTGGCCGGGGGTCAGGCTTTCCATAACTTCCTGACCCAGGGCCCGTTCCTTGATATCAGCAACAAATTTTTTTACGACTTTGTAATGGACATCGGCCTCAAGAAGAGCCATCCTAACTTCTTTCAATCCCTCCTCGATATTTTTTTCTGTTAATTTGCCGTGCCCCTTGAGTTTTTTAAATACGGCATCGAGTCGGTCGCTGAGATTGTCAAACATAATAACACCCATAAAGTTTTTATTGAAATCTTCAAAATTAATAGTAAAATAATATTATGTCAAGATTAAAAAAAACTGACATTAAAGAACTTACCAATGACCAACTTGTTTTATGGCTCCAAAGCAATGAGCTTGAGCCTTATCGTGCCGCTCAGATCCTGAAGTGGATCTATCTTCGCCAGGCAGACACTTTTGACATAATGACCGATGTGGGCAAACAAATCAGAAAACTCCTCTCACGACATTTTTCTATTGTCCGACTTGAAACGGCCCGAACCGAAATATCACAAGATGGTTCCAAAAAATATCTTTTTAAACTCACCGACGGAAAATATGTTGAAAGTGTGCTGATTCCTGAAAAAGATCATTATACGCTTTGCATATCAAGTCAATTGGGGTGCGCACAGGGGTGCAGATTTTGCCTTACCGCCAGGGGCGGGTTGGTGCGAAATCTTACAAGAGGTGAAATTATTGCCCAGGTGCGCGACGTCTCAAAATGTCTTGGCGGCTCAAAGCGTCTTACCAACATTGTGCTTATGGGAATGGGTGAACCACTGGCAAATTACAGAAACGTGGTTAGCGCCATTAATACCCTTACCGACAGCAATTACGGGCTTGGATTTTCTAGCCGCAGGCTGACCGTATCTACAGCGGGTCTGGTCCCAAAGCTTTCTAACCTGGGCCGTGATACGACGGTTAATCTGGCAATATCCTTAAATGCTACGGATAACAAAACCCGTAATATGCTGATGCCGATAAACCGAAAATATCCTCTGGAAAAACTGCTTGATGCCTGTGCCGGATATCCTTTACTGCCCCGACGTAGAATCACTTTCGAATATATTCTCATAAAAGGGGTAAACGATTCTACAAAAGATGCAAAACGTCTGGTCAAGTTGCTGAGACCGATCCGTGCAAAAATAAATCTTATCCCCTTTAATGCGTATGAAGGGAGTGAATTTAACCGGCCTGAAGAATCCGCAATTCTTAACTTCAAAGAAATCCTTAATAAAAACAATTATACGGCCATTATTCGTTACAGCAAGGGCCAGGACATTTCCGCTGCCTGCGGTCAACTCAGAGCAAATTTGATGCCGGATGGTTGATACGACCTAAATCCTACGTTTATTCCCATTATGTTAGAACCTTCTATTTGGAGGGATAAATGCAAATCTTAATTTTTTTAAAATTTATGCTGTCCAATATTTTTTATCAATATTTTATGATGTTATCTGTTCTGCTTTACTTCATTTATAAATATTTGGTCAAAGAAGAAGCTATAGAATTATATGCTTATGATGCATCTTATTTTAAAACTTTAATCAAATATCCTTTCTTTGATCAGCTTAGACTTTCATATTTATCTTTTGTCTTATTTTGTCTTTTTTTAGTTGGATATGCTTTTTTAAATGTAATTTACTCAGAATTTGCTAACAATTATGATGAATTGATTCAATTTTTTGTTATTTTTAAGGGTGATATTTGGGAACCCAATATTTGGATTGGGGAAGGAAGATTTTTCCCGTTGGGAAATTTTTATTTTAACCTTCTTATTCCTATCTTTGATAAAGCGTACATGTTGCATGCGATTGTTTTTTGTCAGACGCTTATTTTAGTTTTTATTTTGTATAAGCTATTTGATATTTTTAAAGTCTGGCAACGTTTATTTTTGCTTGCTTTTATCTTGTTCATTCCCAACATCTTTCATATGCAATATTCTTTGATTTATCCTGATAGAGATATTATTTTTCTTTTTGCATTATTTGTTTTTTTTTCCAAGAGGTTTTTTGAGACCAGCCAATCTAAATACTTATGGTATGCTTTATTTGTTGCCAACGTTTCTTTAT
>MAXL01000038.1 GCA_001751005.1 Desulfobacterales bacterium S5133MH16 | reverse complement strand
TCGTAAAAAGTCCGATTTAGACGGTTTCGTAAAAAGTTCAAATTCAAGGCATGCAAATTTTGTAATCATGAGGCGTACTTATTGTACGTTGAATGATTACGAAATGCAGCACAACGCAGAAGTTGGACTTTTTACGAGACCGTCACTATTTAGTGTCCATCCATAAATCCATATCGGGCACAAATTAAGTTTCCAATGCAGAAATTAGCAGTTTTTCGCAAGGTCAAGAAAATCAAGGAATTACGCGGAGGCGTACAAGTGGTACGCCGCACAAGTAATTCCGCAGATTGACCCCAGATAAATAGGCTCTGCATTTCACGGGGCAGGCGTAGAGATTGCGAAAAAGGGCAATTTCTGGATGGAAACTATTTAGTCTTAACAGGGTCTTTTTGGGCTCAAAAAGAGTCGTTTAAGACGATTTAAGGGCCTGTTTCAGGCTTCTTTTGCTGTTATTATGGTTGTTTACCGTGGCCCGACCCCGAGCGCGAGCGCCGAGCGTAAGGCTGCATGTTAAACTGACTTAATCAACCGAACCGCCATGGTACGTGGTCCGCATGCCTGGTGGTGTGGGAGGAGAGGGGCCGTGAGGCTTCTCCCTATCCCGATTATATTGTTGTACTTTCCTACAAATCTACAACGATATAACCTAATATTTATTTCAATTATGACTTTTTTCAGTTTCAATTTATCCTTGACAAAAATACCGCATGCCGGTATAGTGACTAAGCGGTTGTATGGAATAAGCATATGGGAATAACAAATTTCAGAAACAAGGGAACTGAAGATATTAACTATGGCAGAAGCTCCAAAGAAGCTTTGAGGATTCTACCTAAAAATCTTCACAAAAAGGCTCAAGTGAAGCTTGCCCGATTAAGTGCCGCAACTTCAATTCAAGATTTGCGAGAGATTCGTGGAAATCGTTTTGAAATGCTAAAAGGTAAAAGAAAAGGCCAGTCTAGTATTCGAATAAATGATCAATATAGAATCTGTTTTAAATGGAAAAAAGAGCATGCCATAGAGGTGGAGATCACTGATTATCATTAACGATTATGGGAGGTGTCATATGAATCAGACACATATTACTCCAGTTCACCCTGGAGAAGTTTTGAAAGATGAACTGGAAGAAATAGGGCTTACCCAAACTGCTCTTGCTTCACATATTGGAGTATTGCCAAAAACCATTAATGAGATCTGTCGAGGTAAGCGAGGTATAAGCGCTGAAATGGCAGTAAAGCTCTCAAAAGCATTGGGAGGTAGTCCTCAATTTTGGCTTAATCTTCAGAACAACTGGGAATTAAGCCAGTTAAATTATTCTAATTTTAAAAATATTCATCATGTGGCTGCGTAATTGCCCAATATAACCTGTCATTTGAGCTTGACGCCTTGATTAATGCGACTTTTAAAGATATCTGATTTTAACATATCTTTCCGGAATTGATAGTTTTTGGAATTTACCCGGCGCAGCTCAATTCTGTAGTTAAACGGAGTAATCTTTATTGGAAGGTAACAAGATATTCGAAGAGGAAGAGGCGAAAAAGTTGGCCGCGGGTCCGCTCGGTAAGGTATTATCAAAGTACCCTCTTCTGTTTGCCAAAGCAGCATTCTTTGGCCAGTTCAATCGTCAATCGGGGTCAGGCCGCGCTAACTATCTGATATTTTATAAAAAGAGCTCAAAAAATGGCCGTTTTTTGGTCTTAAGCATACCATTTTGAGTGCAAAATAACAAGTCTAAGGCTTTTTTTTGAAATTAAAAAGAGTCGGTTAAGCCACTTTATAGCCTATTTTAAACTTCTTTTGCTGAGATTATAATTTGTTACCGTGGCCCGACCCCAAATCCATGTCCCCCAAAGCGCTTCCATACCCCAACCTCTGCGTTAAATTCGGGTCACAGTGGAAGATCTCAAGCGCCTCTTGCCAGAGATCTTTATACTTGATTTGTTTCAACCAGGTCTTTATGAAAGCGAGCATGGCGTTGTGAGCGATCCAGAACTTGGTATAGTTGTCGTTATACCTTAAGGAATGTTGTTGAATTAGTAATGTTGGTATGATATCCCACCTTTTAGAAGTAACGATTCAGATTGGTATAGACTAAAACACGAAAGAAGGTGAAGAAATGCAGAACGTGGAATGGGAAATTAAAGGCGATAAACTAATTATTGAGATAGATTTGACAAAGGACCTCGGACCCTCTAAATCTGGTAAAACAATAACAATCGCCAGTACACGGGGTAACCAGAAGGTCGAGGGTACTGATGCGATAATCGGTTTGAACGTTTACAAATATCCGGAGAGCGCATAACATCCGCGATTCAGTCAAGATGATATTGGGGACATCCATTGAGGTGATATTGGGGATGTCCATTGGAATATTGGTAAGTGATTGGGATAAATTTAGCTCAGCCCACTGTAAGCCAATCAGCTATGCGAGGGCGAAAAATAGCCGTGGAGGAAGGATTAAAGCTGTTGAAACAGAACAAACAATAATCCAATGGATGTACCCCAAGGCCATTTAGACCCCCCTTCATATGATAGACAAGTTCCTATGTTTTCCAACTGATATGACCAAATCCGCAAAGGTGATTTGATGGTAAATCCACCGGTTGTAAGAGTCAAATTCTTCATCTGAATGGGCAAGTGCCTCAAAAACAGAATATCCGCGTTCTTCCATGTCCACCTGAAGCCTGAATCCGCGGATGACAAGATCGTCGCTGAAAAGAAATATTTTCAGATTCGGGAACCGTTCCCTGATTTCGTAATGAAGTGACATTATTCCGTCGAGAAGAATAACACTGCATGGCCTGATGCGAACAGGCTCGTCGTGTTTGCCGGTCATGTGGTTGTACACCGGAAGGTTAATTTCACGACCTTCGTGGATAAGGGATTTCATTTTATCAATAAGATCCGGAATGTCTGATGCCCTCGGATCATTGCCGCTAATATTCCTTTTTTTTCTTATTTCCCGGTCCAGCATGAAACCGTCCAGAGATACATGAACGGCGCTGACTTCATTGTTATTAAGGTATGTTATAAATTCTTTGCAGAAAGTTGTTTTGCCGATACCGGCAGCGCCGGATACAGACATTACCATATCAACATGATGCGCGTACTGTTCTTTTTTTTGAACCGTACGGCTTTTTATATGGTGTTGAAAAATTTGGCTGTAAATATGTGAATTGTCGGTCATGGTTGATTTCCATTTTGACCTTTCGGAAGTATTACTTCTTAAATACCCATAGTTCTGGTTTTACCGGGCATCACCGTAATGTTTTTGCCAAGTATTGTTATGGGAACCTTGTTTTTACCTTTTCCCTCAATTTTAACTTTTATGGTCTTTGGGGTAAATTCAAAATTATACCATATTTTTCGGTGGCGGATCCGGAAGGCAAGACCGCTCCAGTGTTTCGGCAGATGCGGGTTTACCTCGACAACCTCGCCGGAAAGATCGATTCCGGCAAAATACCTGTAGATAACATCAAGTGTGCTTGCCATTACCCCGCAGTGTATCCCTTCTAAAGTCGTGCCGCCCTGTGTGTCAAAAATGTCGCTTTTCATGGCCTCCAGGAACCAGTCCCATGCCGTATTACCCGCATATATATATCCTGAGATAACTGCATGGACGACCTTGCTTAGCGTGGAACCGTGAGTGGTTCTCGCTTCGTAATATTCATAATTGTTCTTCAGAAGTTTGATTGCATCATCCACCTTGTATCCCAAACTGTTAAGGATTGTTTTCACTGCCTCAGGACCCAGCACATAAAATATCATGAGAACATCAGCCTGCTTTGCAAGCTTGTATTTGTCCGGGGAATCTCCTTCGGCTTTTATAATGCGGTCCAGGCGGTGGATATCGCCATATTTGTTACGATAGTGATTCCAGTCAAGTTCCATCAGGTCCATGTATCCGTCAAACTGGCTGATGATCCCTTGTTTTGTGATTATTACATTCAAATTGCCGGCAATATCTTTCCATCTGTTGATCTCGTCGGTGTTGAATCCGATCTTTTGGCTAAGACCGGCCAACGCTTTGGGTCCGAGGTCCTCAACAAGTTTTAGAGCCTTTTTAAGAAGCCATACCACCATTACATTTGTATAGGCGTTATCCTTCAGCCCGTGTGATTTCGAACCGGGAAGTTTTTCGTGAAATTCGTCCGGCCCCATTACTCCCTCAATGTGATATTTCCCTGTATCAGCATCAAAGCATGCGATGCTTGACCAAAACCTGGCGATTTCAAGCATAACCTCGGCGCCAAAATCTATCAGGAATTTTCTGTCGCCGGTATCAGCAACATATTTCCAGATGTTGTAGAAAACCGCAATTGATACATGTCTCTGCCTGCGACTTAAGTCCGAACCCCATGTATGGTTTGCCGGGTTGTAATGAACCTCCTGGGTTTCCTCGCTTCCGTCATCAGCGGTTTGCCACGGATACATCGCGCCGTTGTATCCGTTCTGTTTGGCATATTTTTTAGCAGCGCCAAGACGTCTGTGTCTGTATTTCAGTAAGGCGCGAGTGATTTCCGGAAAATGAAGATTAAAAAAGGGCAGGATAAAGAGCTCATCCCAGAATATATGCCCCCGGTATGCCTCACCGTGAAGCCCGCGGGCTGTGAAACCGGCGTCGATGTTCACATTATTGGGTGATCCGGATACAAGAAGGTGATAGATGTGCAGTCGTGCTGTCATTTGAACAAACCTGTCGCCGCTGATTTTGATGTCTGCGTTATTCCAGATAGCCTTCCATGCTTTTTTATGCGGTCTGAAAACATCACTAAAGTTTTTGACCTTTTTCAGGGCATCCGCCGATGCCTTTCCGGGATTTGAAACACCCGGGTCAAGGGAAGTATAGATGCTTACAATTTTTTCAACCGTGTATGTTGAGTTCTCCTTGGCAGCCACAGTTATCTCTTCGCCGATTTTCGGAATCGATTTTTTTCGGTATATTGTCTTTGTAAGACCAAGCGGCTTCCCGTTTTCATAAACCTGTGTCCCGGCGCTCATGACAATCTGGTACTTCGAGCGGTTTGTCCGGACGTGGAGAAATATTCCATCCCCGGTCTTTCCATGGGCAACTCCAGTTAGGTGTTTTGATTTCAAATCGCGGTAACGGGCAACACCGTCATTTATTACGGTTCCGTCAAGGGATGACCGAATTGTTATTGATTCAGAGTAATTGACAGGGATGAATTCATATTTTATTGCGCAGATGTGCGGGGTTGCCATGCTTGCTATCCTGCTGCTGCGTAACCTTGTAATCCTTCCAAGGTTATCCTTGCACACCAGTGATCTTTCCATCACACCCTCGAGCATGTTCAGGTTCTGGGTATAACTTAAAAGCTCCATACGTGCAGGACTTATAAACGGCCCGGAGCCGATTTTCATTTCAATAAGAAGCCAGTTCGGACAGTTGACAAAATCGTTGTTGTAAATGTTCTTGCCCTGTATTTTTGTGGCAATTTTGTTATATATTCCGGCAATATAAGTGCCTGGATAATGCATATCTGATGCCCGTTCCCCCTCGAAACATCCCCTTGTTCCCAAGTATCCGTTTCCTACGGTGCAGAGTGTTTCTCTCAACTTTTCATCTTTCGGGTCGAAGCTGTTGTATGTCAGGTTCCAGCCATCATGCTCAATACCTTTATCAAACCAGTCCACTATGTCCCGGTATGTAATTTCGCTGAGATCGCCCACAACAATGTCTGCGCCGTTTTGCCTGAGTGTTTCACCGTTAATGCCTCTGGCTATACCCAGCGTCAGGCCGAAATTTCCGTTTCGTCCGGCCTGAACCCCGGAAATGGCGTCCTCCACAACCACGCATTCTCCGGGCAGAAGGCCGAGATTTTCAGCAGCTGTCACAAAAATATCCGGATCAGGCTTTCCTTTGAGTTTGAGTTTGTACGATACAATTCCGTCAACATTTGTTTCAAACAGGTTTTCAATTTTTGCAAGCTTAAGGATCAAGGCACAGTTCTTGCTGGAAGAGGCCACGCCTATTTTAATGCCTTTTTTCTTAAGACTTTTAAGGAATTTTATGGAAGTCTCAAAAACATCAGGTCCTTCCCGGCGAAGCACCTTCTGGAAATCCAGGTTTTTCCTGTTCCCCAGTCCGCAGATGGTTTTTTTGTCAGGCGGGTCTTCATGGTCGCCAAAGGGCAATTTTATATTTCTGGATTCAAGGAAGCTTTTTACGCCTTCCATTCTGGGTTTGCCGTCAACATATTGCAGGTAATCGACATCAGGATCAAACGGCACAAAAGGCCTGTTTTCGCTCTTTGCAGTCTTCTTAAGAAAAACATTGAACATGCTTTCCCATGCAAGACCGTGCACACGTGCCGTACCCGTAATAACTCCATCCAGATCAAAAATTATACCCTTAAACTGTGTTGACGCCATGTCTTACTCCTTTTTCCAACGTTTGAATTGGACTTTTTACGAGTTCATCAAAGATTATACGGATAATAAATTTGACGGTCTTTTAAAAAGTCAGATTTTGATGGCAAAGTAAAAAGCTCCAAATTCAAGGCGCGCAAATTCCGAGGAATGAGACGTACATATAGTACGTTGCAGTGACGAGGAATGCAG
>MAXL01000037.1 GCA_001751005.1 Desulfobacterales bacterium S5133MH16 | reverse complement strand
TTGTTTTCCTCATCATCCACTTTTTCCATGGCGGAGCGGTAAAATTTTCCACCGTTTCTTTCGAGTTGTTCGGCCATTTCAAAGACGTCATCCGCGCTAAAATCGTACATTGTGGTATCCTTTCCGTTATTGATTGCTATGCCCAGCAAAGTGGTCTCAACATAATCTCTCAATCGCCGATTGTAAAGAGATCGGCCCTAATGATTAGCTACAGACTCAAACAGACTGAAACAGGTGGATACGAGTGGGGAAATCCGTCTGTGTTTATCTGTATGTGGCCTGCAGCGGCGAAGCTTCAGCGACTTGTCGGGTCGTAGCCAGAGGCGTAGCCTGAAGATGGGTCCGTTCCTAATAATTTTATGTTTATATCTGTAAATCACGTAGTTACAATAAACAATGACGCCACCGTGTCGGTGGATTTACCCAAACAGAAATGAAAAAAACGTTTATCGGGCCGAGAGTCTCTTTCTCCGGCCGTTTATTTCAATTGTGGTTTTGGAATAGGTCAGCTTTCGAATGATTTTTCCATCCTGAAAATGCAGGATGTCGACTCCCCGGCGCATTTCGTGTTTTCCCTCGTGACCCCTTTCAAATGAAGGCCAGTCCAGTTGCCAGCGGTAGAGCGCTTTCTGGGCATCCACATCGATAAAGGTTTCTTCCTCTGAAAACATGAAATCACCGTGATTTTCAAACCATGCGGCCCATGCCCGGCGTAAATTGTCCTTGCCTTCGGCGCGCCCACCGGTCCAGTTTTCAAACCGGATCTTTTCATGAAAGAGCGTCATGACTTCGTCGAGGTCATGGCTGTTCCAAGCCTGGTACCATCGGGACAGCCTGCTTTCTATTTCATTTTTGGATAGCATGCGGCTATTATCCCATCAATTCAGATTTAAATATGAAACCTCTTCACGATTCAACAGGCCGAGCTTGTATTTCAAGGCCTCTAGAAACAGGGCCGCCTGCATTTGGGGTAACGATAGTTGCGAAATGTAGTCGTTACTGTTGGTTGTGTGTTTTATCAAAAGTTCCGGTGTTTTTTTCTCAGCGGGCTGGCGTTTCGCCAGTTGATTTAAGTATTGATCCATTTTGGCCTTTAACTCTTCATCAGGTAAATTTCTAATTTTTATGGACATGTCCGCGAGGCGTTCCGGCCCGGGAAGGCGGGGGGATTCCATGATGCGTTTCATGTCACGGGCGAACCGCTTAAATCCCGATTGAATATGCTTTTCCTTCACCATATTCATGCCAAGCCAGCCTGCCCGAAGCCATTTAAATATGCAGCATTTCGTCAGCGGTTCATTCTCATCGACTTCATAATAGATCAATATTGAAAAGGTGTCGTAAATATAGGAATCAACCCATCCGAGGCCTGTCTTGGTCAGTCCTTTCTCACCGGAATAAAAATAGTCCCATTGGTCGTCTGTTCCTAAAATCAACCCTTTTTTTCCGATTTCGGAAACATTTTTTTGCCTGGCCAGTGATACAAGCATCCGGTGGCCATTATTGGAAAAGAGGATCAAGGCACGATCCAGCAGGGATTGATAGTAGGCCCCGCTGAACGTATCGGGTGATAGCTCTTCAGTCTCGATGCCTCTTGCGACGATCGGCTTTGTCAATTCCTGAGTATGTTCCCACAGACGGGGCAGTGGTTCGTCGGAACCATTCAAAGGTGTCCAATAGCTGAACCGCATCGACCCGGGCGAAACCATCTGGAAAGGGATATCAGGATGATAGGCAAGTTGCAGGATGTCTTTTAAATTTCTTTTAATCTCAAATTCATAATAGGCAGGCGTCGCTTCTAATCGTTCCGGTAATTGGGATTTCGTCCCTGCCGGCCGTTGTGTACGCACAAAATCGATCAAACCCGCCAGGCGTGCTGGATCAAATTCGGATGACGATACCGGCTTCACGAATTCGATCAGATAGTCGAGACCCGCTACAGCTGTCTCGGAAATCCGGTCGTCGGGACCGTTTTCAGCGGCCTGTAAAGGGTTTGAAACAGCAAGGATAACCAGAATAATGAATATTCGTATCATACTTTTCTCTTGTCATTCAGCTATTGTATTCGTTTATTCAACCCGCATCATCGTCACTGGATACCGGCCGCCAGATATCTTTATGATGCCATAGCCTGGAAAAGGGTTCCCCAACCGGCAGCGTTTTATTTGCCATAAATTCCGGGCTGATAACAGCTTCTTCCCGTGAATACACGGGATCCCAAGGTTCCAGAATGATCGTTCCTTCTGCCGCTGGCATCAGTCGCGGCATAATCGGCGTTCCCCAGGAGCGAAGGGCGCTTTCCGCTTTTAAATCGTCCATGCCGGGAAATTTCAATAATTCATGCAGCGTCACCAACGTCGGCGGGCTGAGCGGAATTTTCCCATCGAGATTACCGGCCAATCCTTCGGCGGGCGTGACCCAGATTCCATGCGTGGTCTCTTCGTTATCCGGGCGACACACTTGTCCGGCCGGCATCTCGGCAATGAAAAAACGGGTATCGAAACGTCGTTTCATCAACTTGGGCGTGATCCAGTGAGACCAGCAGGAGAGCTTGGATACGGAAAGGATCCCTCCTTCGGAAACAACGCTTTGCCTCAGCCAGTCCTGGGGCAACCGCTTGCCTGCGCGGAGCGAGCGAAGCTGCTCCAGGGTGTTATTTAATTGAGGGTCATCAGCCGCTAGCAGAACACCCGCTTCCTCAAAAGTTTCCCGTATTGTGGCTACACAATAAGGCAGGATTTGCCGGTACGAAAGGGTCTGGCCCAGTTGACGCGATAATTTGGCCGTATCCAGATCCACATTGTTCACCCAGGAATCGATATCCAGATCCTCTGGGTCGACCATCCCGCCCGGGAACACGTATTTTCCCGCCATGAATCCGCTTTTGGTACTGCGTTTAAGCAGATAAACCTGTAGCCGATCGTCTTTTTGACGAACAAGGATCACCGTAGCGGCCGGTACCGGTGTGGGTGGCGATTGGTTCGGATTATTCATAGGGACGTTAATCTGAATTGAGCATTTTTTTGCGAAGCCATGTGCCAAGATTTTGAGATGATAAGGATTTCAAAAAATGTAGGCATACCAAGTTGGGCATGCCGAGCGTTTTTGAAAGCCTTATCGCCCAATAGATGAGCGCAGAGCGAGTAAAAAACGTTTGATGCAAATCTGAATAACATATCTGAACGGTTTGCTCAAGTCGGGGTTATTTTATATAGTCAGAAATTTACAAACTGAAAACGATAGAGACAGCAAATCCCGAGAAAGTTTATAACTATCTGATATCATTGTGAATAAAAAATCTAGACTTTTTATAAACAATGTTGTATAGCATTCTGAGTTAATTCAAAAGCTTAGAATGCCGTGAAAAATACGCCCAAAATTGTTATTCTGAATCAGGAACTCGTTCGGGACAAGCTCAGACAAAAAAAGTATGACGATGTATGTTTGAGTTCCTGGGGCCACCTGGATGAGTTTATTCAGTTTATAACTTCTTTTGGCATTTTTTCCATGTTGGCTCAACTAGGATTGACCACAGGCCACAGCGGTATACCCGTTATTTTGTTAGCCATGTTGGCCTTTGTAAAACCACTATTCGGTATAAAATTTGATGATAACATCAAATATCTTTTTCAAGATTGCCATGTGTTACGTTTGCTCGGCTTTAACTTCGAACAAATTGAAAACGGATATAGCAAAAGAACGACAGTTAATGGCTGTAAACCTATACATCCAAATACGTTACGAAATTTTTTAAGCACTCTGGGTTATAAAGAAACCACAGGTTTACTTGTCAAGGTCGTTAGAAAGCTGTTTCAACTCGGATTAATCCGAGGACATAATTTTTGTACTGATACAAAGATCATTTTTAAGGATTCGCCCAGTTACGAATTTGCCAAAAAAGTGTTTGACTACAAAGGCAAGCACAAAAACCGCAGAGGTTATAAAGTTTCTATTATTCAACATGTGAAAAGCAAAATTGTTGTTGCCGTTATTATTACATCGGCAAACGTTTCAGATAAAAATTTACTGTTAACCACAGTACGTCATGCCGTGACAATTCTCGGCCCGGATGTTATAAAAACACTTATTTTTGATAAAGGTTACTGGGACGGTAAAACCTTATTTAAGCTCAAGGTGCATTACGGTATTGATTTCATTATACCGGCAAAAGCAAATCTTAATGTGACCAAGCGAATAAAAAAGCTGGCACAAAAAGAAGGTTTTGAAAAGATAAAGCCGGGCCTTGAAATTGCCCACTTCAAGCAAATAACGGATGCGCCGAATTATAAAGGCGAACTGCGGGCGATTGTGGTAAAGGATCGCAACTTTAAAAAGAAACGTAAAACGAATCAGCCCGTATATGCTTATCTTACTTCCTTGTCCTGGGACAATGCTTTAGCCGTATATCAAGGATATAAGCAGCGCTGGGTTATAGAAAATAATGCAATCAAAGAACTATGCCAATATTGGATTTTTGAAGATGTTCACTGCACAAAATTTAATGCAATCCGTGCTCATATAATGTTTTCTGTCATTATGTTCAACCTGCATATATTGTTCAAATCAAAGTATGGCAGACGCTTTACAGAAAAATCGATAGCCGTTAAAAAGGCCCCCGGCTTTGTACCTTCTTATGTAATCGTTTATTGGGGCGATTACTT
The DNA here is from genome assembly GCA_001751005.1 of Desulfobacterales bacterium S5133MH16. Taxonomy (GTDB): domain Bacteria; phylum Desulfobacterota; class Desulfobacteria; order Desulfobacterales; family UBA11574; genus S5133MH16. The sequence continues at coordinate 161 of MAXL01000037.1, read as the reverse complement.
CGGCATATTCGATATAAAAGAGTATACAGAAATTTTATCAGCTGGTAACAAAGAGCCTCCATAAATCCTGCTATCGGCAGGAGGCCTGTTACTTGACTATACAATCAAGAGACTTCGTTGAATTTGATTTTTGTTACATTTTATGAGTTTGTAAATTTCTG
>MAXL01000036.1 GCA_001751005.1 Desulfobacterales bacterium S5133MH16 | reverse complement strand
GGATATAATCATTGAAACCAAACCAACAATATACTATTATCCTCGATACGATATCGAAGAATCTTAACGGAGGATCGTCCAATGAAAAGTTATCGAAAAGAATTGTGGTTCGAAGTGCCGACACGGCGTGCGCTGATTAATATTACCCCTCAGGTTGAAGCCTGCCTTCAAGAAAGCCAAATCCAGGAGGGGCTGGTACTCTGTAACGCCATGCACATTACAGCGTCGGTATTCATCAATGACGATGAATCTGGTCTTCATCATGATTATGACGTCTGGCTTGAAAAGCTGGCGCCTCATGAACCGGTTTCACAGTACCGGCACAACGTCGGAGAAGACAACGCAGATGCGCATATGAAAAGGCAGATCATGGGACGCGAGGTGGTTGTGGCGGTGTCACAAGGCCGGCTCGACTTTGGAACCTGGGAGCGAATATTCTACGGAGAGTTTGACGGAAGACGACGTAAACGGGTTTTAGTCAAAATAATCGGGGAATAGTTCTCATTTCTTAAGAAGCCCGGTTTATCCCGGAATCATTCCATTATTCCAATTGGGGCGAAGGCCCTAAGTTCTGGCTATTTCACGGTATTTTTGAAGAACATTCGAACTATTCCAAAAACCCTTCTTTGATGGTAATTTCGCTGTTGCTTCTTATTTGCGCCAGAAACGCATCAAAGACTCTGGTTTTCTTTTGCTGCAGCAATTTTTGCTTTATCAATGGTTTTTCCTTGTCGGCCTCTTCAAATTCCGGTGTTTTTCTATCTCTGAACTGAATAACATAATACCCTTTTGTACCTTTTATGAGTTTTTCCGGCAATTTTTTTTCAGGTGTAAGTTGAAAAGCCGCCTTGGAAACCTCCCGATCAAATCCAATTTTAGGAATCGAATCATTGCGTTTAAAAAAACCTGTTGTTGTTGGAGTTAAATTAAACTGTTTGCTTTCCGTGGTCATGGATTTTCCGCTTTTTAAAGCAGTCAGAAACGTATTTGCATCCTCTTTCGCTTTTTCTTCCCGCTTTTCCTGTATTAAATCCACACGGACTTTTTCCTTGACTTGCTTTAGTTCCGGAATCTTTTCGGGAATCTTTTCGATCACCTGAAGTATATAATATCCGTCTTCAAATTCCTGTACATCGGTAATTTCCATAACCGTAAGATTAAAGGCGACCGATGCAAACTTTGCTCGGTTTTTGATTCCTTTTTCCGGACCTTTTTTTGTAAAAAAGTCTGTAGTCAAAATTTTCAGGTTTCGTTGTTTAGCTGATTTTAAAAGATCATCCCCTTCAAAAGAAACATCAGAAACCGCCTCTGCTTCGTCGTACGCAAGATTTTTTGCTTTATCTTCGATCAATTTCTTTTGTATTTTCTTTTTGGCGTCATCAAAAGATAAGATGGATGCTTCATTTACCTTTTCAACATTGATAATATGCCATCCGAACCGCGTGCGAACGGGTTCGCTGATTTCCCCGGCTTTCATTGAAAAGGCCTTGTCGGCAAAGGGTCTTACCATGGCCTCCCTTTTGAATGTACCCAGGTGTCCTCCTCTGTCTCGGGTTGGTCCTTCCGAATATTTTTTAGCCAGTTCATCAAATTTTTTTCCTTCTCTGGCCATCTTCAGGATATTTAAAGCTTTTTTTCTTGCCTTTTCAACATCCTCAGGCGCGGCATTCTGATCGACCTTTAGCAAAATATGCCGGGCTTCAACCGTTTTCGGTGTTTTAAACTCTTCCTGGTTTTCATCAAAAGAATCCTGTATTTCTTCATCAGAAATTGAAACTTCAGATCGGTATCTATCCGGGTCAAAACGCAGGTATCGAACTTTCACCATATCATCTGTTTTATAATTTTCTTTATGCTTTTCATAGAATGCTTTTATTTCTTCGCTGGACGGTTTGATATCTTTATATTTGTCGGAATCAAACCGTACGAAATCGATATTTACCGATGCATTGGTCCAGTTAATCCATTCTTTGACCTCCGAGTCTGAAACTTTAACGCTGTTTGTAATGAGATCTGTTACTCTCTCAAGAAGCATGGCCTCTCTTTGGGCAATCTCGAATTCTTCGGGGGTCATCCTGAGACGACTCAACACATTTTGATACATGCGCTTATCAAATACGCCGGCTCTCTGAAAGGCCTCAATTTGCATGATAGCATGGGCAAGCTCTTTGTCTGAAACACGAAATTTAAACCTCCTGGCTTCCTGAACCAAGAGCTTTTTGTCGATAAGTTGGTTCAAAGCCTGCTCTTTTACCCGAAGCATCTTAATCATATCTTCGTTCAAGTTATTTCCGAATCTATTACGTAGCCGTTCAATAAGATTATTATATGCCTCCCTGTATTCATCCAGTGTGATCTGATCTCCATTAATCAGCGCAACCCTGCCGCCTCTTTGTGCCCTGAAACTTCCTACCCCCCAGAATATAAATACAATAACAATAGCGCCTAAAAGTAGTTTGATTAACCAGTTACCAGCTTGTTGCCGCATGAACCTGAGCATATATTTCCTCTCTATTTATACTTCTCAATATTGTTCATTCAAATATGCGATTCAAGTTAAATAGGACGCAGATTTTCGCAGATATACACAGATAATATTGTTATTTTGCAATTTAAGAATCTTGATAATCTGTGTCCATCTGTGTCCAAAAAAGGAAATTCCTATAGTATTAAATTATTACCGAAACAGGCTTCACATATCGATCGATCTTTGTCCCCACAGTCTCTAAACAAAATGCACACAAATATATATACTTGTCACCTTCGGGCAGAACAAGCAGAAGTCGCTTGCGAACCGGAACCGGACGTTTGCACCTTGGACAATAAAGCTCTGTAGCATCAAATTCCTTATACGTTCCGGCTTGTTTGGTCTTAGGAGTAGTATTTGCTGCCGATAGTCTATTAAATCTTGGCAAGTTATTTGGAGTCATGCGTTACCTTATCAAGTATGAATTCATTTTTAAGCGACATTGAGCATTTTTTGACTTTTTACAAAACCATCCGTCTTAAATCAACCAAAATCATGTAATTAAAAAATCTTATATATACAACATGTTGTAAATTATAAAAAACCGATACTATTTTCTATCTTTAATTTTGTCAACACCTTCCAGTCACAAAAACCTTATAAAATATTTATTGACACATTTATCAGGTTTTGTTAGTTTTTTTTAATTTGGGGCTGTAGCTCAGCTGGGAGAGCGCATGACTGGCAGTCATGAGGTCGACGGTTCGATCCCGTTCAGCTCCACCAAATATCTAAAAAAGGTTGGTCTATGGGATCGGCCTTTTTTTATTTATATTATTGTATATTACTGATGTCCAGGGCCACGTCATTTAAACAGGTAATTGCTTGGAATAAATAAAGTTACCGGCTTATGAAAATCATGAAAATTCCAAGCACCAAAATACAAATTTCAAACAAATACGAATGACCGAAATCTAAAATTCCAAACAAAT
>MAXL01000035.1 GCA_001751005.1 Desulfobacterales bacterium S5133MH16 | reverse complement strand
TGGGAAAAACATCGAATGGGGCTTATAAATCTTTATAAAGAGTTATAGGAGATTGTGGATGTGAGTACAAAAGAAATGAAATTTGCTCTGGTTGGTTGTGGCAACATAGCAAAGAAACATGTACATGCAATTCATAAGTACCTGCCCGAAGCCAAAATTGTGGCATTTTGTGATATCGCTAAAGAACGCGCTCAGGAGTTCGGAGAAAAATTCGGCGCTCCGGGTTTCTCGAATCTCAGTGAAATGATGCGGGCTTCGGCAGACAAGATTGACGTCATAAGTATTCTCACGCCAAGTGGCGTCCATGCCCAAAATGTGGCGGAACTGGCCGGGTATGGCAAACCCCTAATCGTGGAAAAGCCCATTGCTTTGCGTCTGGAAGAAGCAGACAAAATCATAAGGACCTGCGACAAGCATGGCGTGAAAATTTTTGTAGTTCACCAGAACCGTTACAATCTGCCTATACTAAAGGCCCGTGAGGCATTGGAACAGGGTCGTCTTGGAAAACTTGTTTTGGGAAGTGTGCGTTTGCGTTGGAGACGGGATCAGGCATACTATGATTCTGCTGAATGGCGGGGCACATGGGCTTATGATGGCGGCGTATTTACCAACCAAGCCAGTCACCATATAGACATGCTTACATGGTTTATGGGCGATGTTGAAAGCGTCAAGGCAGTGGGAGTTACACGTCTCGTCAATATAGAATGCGAGGATACAGGAGCGGCTATTCTCAGGTTCACCAATGGCGCAATCGGTATTATCGAAGTTACAACCGCCACTCGCCCAAAGGATCTTGAAGGATCGATCAGCATCCTGGGTGAAAAGGGGAGCATTGTTATCAGTGGATTTTTCATGAACGAATTAACCACCTGGGAATTTGAGGAACCCAAACCGGTTGATGACAAAATTTTTGAAGAATATGGGAAGAATCCCGAAGGATGGGGCTATAACCTGGGTGAGTATTTAACAGGCGTCATTGATTCGATAAAAAACAAAAGAGCCGGTTTAGTCGATGGTCTTGAAGGACGAAAATCCCTCGAACTGATTAGCGCTATTTATGAATCTATCGAGACAGGAAGAGAGATCCCTTTGCGATTCAAACCGAAAAAATGCAAATTGGGAGCACCATAAACAAAAAGGCTCACACCCTATAGACAGGATCAACAGGTGAAACGCAAGGGGGGAGTTTAGACAGGATTGACCGGATAGTCTTTCTTCTGCCTTTTCACCTGTCCGCAAGGCTTCGCGAGGCGGGCAGGCGGAAACTGAAAAAGCAAGGAAAGTCCTGTAAATCCTGTCAAGAAAAGAAAATACAAATCCTGCCTGCCCCGTGAAATTGGAAGCCATTTAACTGGGGCCTGCCCTGTGAGCGTAGCATATTCAACTGAGGCGTAGCATATTTCACTTGGGGTCTGACAAATTGTATGATCACAAATTACAAACTCTATCCAGGCATCGAATTTGGCCTGGACTCAATCATTGAGGATTACTGCATTATTGGTGTCCCTCCGAGAGGAAAAAAGGAGGGAGAAATTGAGACCGTTATTGGCTTAGAAGCCCATATACGCTCCCACACAGTTATCTATGCCGGCAACCGCATCGGAGACAACTTTCAAACCGGAAACAAGGTAAATATAAGAGAACTAAATGAGATAGGCAACAATGTAAGTGTTGGCACTTTGTCTGTGATTGAACACCACGTTATGATCGGCCACGATGTTCGAATTCACAGTCAGGTCTTCATCCCTGAATATTCCATCCTGGAAGATGATGTATGGTTAGGCCCCAATGTCGTGCTCACGAATGCCAAATACCCTCAATCCCCACGCGTAAAAGAAACTCTAAAAGGGCCTACTATAAAAAAAGGCGCCAAGATAGGGGCAAATGTCACGATACTTCCTGGTATTGTGGTTGGGAAAAACGCATTAGTAGGCGCTGGTTCGGTAGTTACCAGAGATGTCCCGGATGGCGCCGTTGTCGTAGGTAATCCAGCTCGAACAATTAAAGACATATCAAAATTGCCCTATTAAAACACTATCAATAATCCGGCAAATCCCGTTGAGCAAAATAAGCTTATCATTCTCCGTCGCATGGGGTGTTGAATTTTTTACTTTCATCCGGAAAGTGAAAAACCAAAAAATCCTGAACATTTTGTGAATCCTGTCAAGAAGAAGGTTTCATTCAAATGACATGAAAACTCATCTCAAATATGTCCTCATAACTCCCGCGCGTAATGAAGAAGCATATATAGAAAAAACGCTTCAATCAGTAATATCGCAAACTGTTTTACCCAGGAAATGGGTTATAGTTAGTGATGGTTCAACTGACAGTACTGACGATATTGTGAAGAAGTACATGGCAGGTAATACTTGGATTGAATTAATACGTATGCCTGAGCATGGGGACCGACAATTTGCAGCCAAAGTCTATGCATTCAATGCAGGTTACGAAAAAATCAAAGATACATCATATAATATAATAGGAAATCTTGATGCGGATATTTCTTTCCCAAAAGATTATTTTGAATTTCTTCTTCGCAAGTTCGCTGAAAACTCTCAACTCGGTGTAGCTGGAACACCGTTTGTTGAAGATTCATCACATTATGATTACAGATTCACTAATATTGAACACGTATCCGGCGCATGCCAGTTATTCAGGCGTGAATGTTT
>MAXL01000034.1 GCA_001751005.1 Desulfobacterales bacterium S5133MH16 | reverse complement strand
TTGGATGAATGCCTTAGAATTCCACAATGGTTTTCGGGCAGACTGTAGAGTTTTAAAGTTTCTAACATGTTCGCTTATGCTTTTTGAAAACTCTTATGATTCCACATTTATATGTTTATTGGTTGTTCCTGGATAATTCTTTTTTACTCTATTCATCAATTCAAAAAAACAAGTATGGCCAAACAGAAAAAAACAAAGTTTGCAGCCCAGGCAGCCATGAAAGGAGGGAGCATTTCTCCATATCCAAGTGAAAGGCAGAAACTGTAAAATATCCAATAAAAAAATGCCATACAAATACCGTAGAATATACTAACGGAAAGACTTTCCTTTAGCTTACTCCTACTCGAAATGCCTGCTCCCACCAGACACATGATAAAACTGACAAAAGGAAATGCCAGCTTGGCATACAGATCTACCTTATAGACAGAGGCATCGTACCCTTCGTCTTCAATATTTTTAATATAGGCAAGCAGCTCCAAAAATCCCATTTCCTCTGACTTCTTGACCACCCTTTTTATATCCTCGGGCAAAAAATCGAACGGCTCCTCCCGCTCTTCAAGGAACGTAACCCGGTAATGGTTACTTTCTTTATCAAGCTTTTGCTCCATAATATCATAGAATATCCATTTCCCTTTTTTAAAGACACCCTTTTTAGCATCAATCCGCCGGGTTAACCTGAAATCATTATCAAAAAAATTAAGGGCGACCCCTAAAATAGTATTGTTTGCAAGATTATAATATGTAATATGGTATATGGCATTGTTACCCTTGATCCATATATTCTTTCCCTTAGATATAACAGCAGATTTTTTCTTAACTTCCACATTCCAGATCCTGTTGGCCTTGCTTATGGTAATCGGCACAATCAACTCTGATAATAAAAAAATGATAATGCTTAATAATAGTCCTATCAATACAACCGGCCTTAAAAGGTAGGTGATACTTACGCCGCTGCTTTTTAAAGCAATGATCTCGTTGTTCTTGTTCATCAGACCAAAAACAATACTGACCGCCAGAAGAATACCAACCGGCGCTATTTGGGCAATTATCAACGGTACTTTAAGCTGATAAAATCTTATAATTTTTGAAAATGGAAGACCTGCTTCTAAAAAATTATCTATCTTTTGAAAAAAATCGACCGCCAAATATATTCCGACCACCGTTAATAAAACAATACCAAAGTATTTAAAAATCTCCTTGGTCAGATATTTTGAGATTAAGGACATCATATCAACAAGTTAAATAGGACGCAGATTTTCACAGATATACACAGATAATATTGTTATTTTGCAATTTAAGAATCTTGACAATCTGTGTCCATCTGTGTCCCAAAAAAGGAAATTCCTTTACCATCAAGTTAGAAATTTAGACTAACTCCCTCTAATCCTGGATAATTGAGACTTAATTCCTTTTAACAGATTCGCAATAGGATTGATCCTCAATTGACGCTCATTGGCTGTTTTAATTAGAAGACACAGTCCTAAAGCACCCATCACAATATTCGGAAACCACATTCCGATGACCGGAGGACAGGCGCCTGTTTCACCAAAAACCAACCCTACAGTTAACAACAGGTAATAAATCAAAAAGAAAATCATACCCAGCACCAAGCCGAATGATTTTTTTGTAGACCCGGACTGTAAGCCTAATGGAACCGCCAGAAGCCCGAGGGCAAAACATGCGATTGGAATTGAAAATTTTTTGTGTAACTCCATCAGTGCATTATAATATTTATTGTCTCTCCGGGTACTATTTTTCAAATAATCCCGCAATTCAACAAGACTCATCTCCTTTCTGTGTTTGGTCCTTCGTTTTAATCTCGAAGCCGCCTGTTTAATATCCAGCCGAATCTCATAGTTCTCAAAATCAATGTAATTTGTCGATCTGTTCTTAACATCAACTTGATATATAACGCCGTTGTAAAGCAATAAATGATAAACGTACTCGTCGGGTTCACTAAATAGTTTTCCCCTTGGCGCCACCACGGTGCTGACAATATTTTGAGTCCTTTTGTCTTCAATGAAAATATCTTGAAGTTCTTTAGTTTTAGGATCTATCTTGTGCATGTAAAGCACCACGTCTTCGAAATTATCATTGAATGTCCTGTCTTTAAGTCCAATTTCGATATTGGATGAAACGACCTTGTATGTCAGTTTTTTGACAGACAATCTTCCCCAAGGCATTCCATATACTGTCATAAAAAGTGTAAGCAAGCACCCCAATAGACAAAACAACATTGCCGGCGGGAGCAGCCCGTAGATGCTCATGCCGCTGGTTTTTAGTGCAACAATCTCATTGTCGCCGGACAATCTGAGGAACGTGAGAAGAACCGCTATCATGATTGACATGGGTATTACATAGGTGAGGAAATACGGAGTAGAATAAGCAAGCATTATAAGGACAGTAAACACACCCACACGGTAATTTACAACCATGTTCGTAACCTTAAGCATCTCTACCATCAGAAAGACAAAAGTAAAAAACATCAAATTGATGACAAAAGGAGGAATCATCTCTTTGAATACATATCTATATATAATGGAATTAATTTTCATAAAAGTTTCAGGGAAGCTTGTTTGTGATTATGACACATTACATAATCATATTAATGCTGTGGAGTTGTCATGGAAATTTATTTCAAATTTTTTATTTCGATCGTATCGAAAAAGATTTGCCGGCATGTTTTCTTACGGTGAATTCTTCCGGAGCTTCTTTTGAATTGCCGCTGCTGAGTTGCATCTGGTAAAGTTTGAAATATTCTCCTTTTCGAGAGATCAATTCTTCATGTTTTCCCTCTTCTACGATTCGGCCGTCAACGATAACGGCTATCCGGTCGGCATAAGCAACGGTCGAAAGCCTGTGCGCAATAACAAAGGTTGTTCGTCCCTTCATCAGGTTTTCCAGAGCCTTCTGAACCAGCGTTTCCGATTCTGCATCCAATGAAGACGTGGCCTCATCCAGTATTAAAATGGGAGCATCCTTTAATAGCGCTCGAGCGATACAGATTCTCTGTTTCTCCCCTCCGGATAACCGCCCGCCAAGTTCTCCAATATTTGTACCAAAGCCGTCTGGAAAGTTCTGTATAAACTCATATGCATAAGCTGCCCGGGCAGCATTTTCTATGTCTTTGTCAGACGCATTTTGGTTTCCGTAAGCGATATTGTTCAAAGCAGTATCATTAAAAAGTATGGGTTCCTGAGTGACAATAGCAATCTGATCCCTGAGTGAAGATATTGAGGCATCTCTAATATCAATGTCATCAATGAGAATGCTCCCCTTGCTTACATCATAAAATCTGGGAATCAGGTTAACTAGAGAAGTTTTCCCGCCGCCGCTCATTCCCACGAATGCAAGAATTTCTCCGGGCCTGACATCCAGATTAATATTTTTTAAAGCCGTTACGTCATCATATTTGAAATACACATTTTCGAAAACAACGCGGTGAGGGCCGTGCTGAAACACTACCGGATTTGGCAACTCTTGAATATCAGACTCCGTCTCCAGAATATCAAAGACCCGGTCCGAACCGGCAAGACCTTGCTGTATAATATTATTCAGCTTGCTTAATCTCTTTACAGGCGAGTAAAGCATCATGACTGCGGCCATAAAAGAAAAAAAGGTTCCGGCTGTGGAGGTGCCGGATATCACTTTGTAACCGCCGTACCATATAACAATGGCTATACCCAATCCACCTAAAAATTCCATGACCGGTGAAGCCAAGGCTTTGAATCGAACGCCCTTTAGCTCAAGCTTGAAAAGTTTAAGCGTTTTTCTAAAGAATCGTTCTTTTTCATACGATTCCATTCCAAATGCCTTAATAATTTTATTCCCGGCAAAAGTTTCATGCAAAGTAGATGTAAGGTCGCCCATAGCCTCCTGGGTATGGGTAGTAACCTTGCGCAGTTTTCTTCCCAGCACAACAATGGGAAAGAAGGCAAGGGGTAAGATGACAAGTGCAATCAAGGCCATCTTCCAATCCCGGTAAAAGATAACAAATGTCAATCCTATAACGGAAAAAAAATCTCTTAAAGATCCTGTAACTGCGGAAGAAACCATATTTCTAATAATGTTCACATCATTTGTAACCCGCGACATCAGAACTCCCGTCTTCTCTCTTTGAAAAAACGAAATGGGAAGGTCCTGGATGCGATCATAAAGAAGGTTTCTAAGGCGCCTGATGATATTCTGTCCCACATAATTCATAAGGTATTCCTGGCAATATATGGCGAAACCGAGTATTGAAAAAATAGTTATTACTGCCAAAGGAATCAGCTTAAGCATCCCGATATCTTTGTTTATAAAAATATCATCGACAACCGGTTTTATTAGAAAAGGAATCGACGACCTTGCACCCGCCATCACCAGCATGCATATCATCGCTAAAAGCAGCCTGAACCATTGATCCTTTATAAGCAACAGCAACCGTCTGTATCTGTCTTTTATGATCGGTTTTGATAATTTTTTCATGCTATTCAAACTACATATTTCGACATTTCGTTAAAAATCGCGCCATTTTTTTTGACAAAAACATTGTGCAAATAAAACATCACGATGCTCGTTACTGGTTTCTGGATACTGCTTCCTGGCTTCAGAAATGTCCATTTCCGTCTTTATCATGCATCATACAACATTCCAACTGCTATATCGGCAACACGTCCGGAAGCACCTGGGCCGCCGAGTGCATGTTTTACTTGCAGCAATTCGAGTCTTAACTTTTCAAGGCCGGGAGCATCACTTAACATATTGAAGACCGTGTCTGCTATCCGGATAGGAGATGCTTGGTCCTGAAGCAATTCGGGAACAATCTTTTTGCCGGTAATGAGGTTGACCAGGCCGATATGTTTGACCTGTATCATTGCCCTTCCAAGCCAGTAGCTTATGGGAGACACTTTGTAAATAATTACCATGGGTGTTCCGGAAATTGCGGATTCAAGAGTAACCGTGCCGGATACGGCAACGACAACTCTGCTTCTCTCAAAGATTTTTTTTACATGTCCGGATACAATCTCAAGATCGGCGGCACCCTTGTGTTTGTTAACGATTTCTTCCACGGTTTTTCTTTTCACATCAGGTGCCAGTGAAACAATGAATTTTACGTTTTTAATCCTTTTGAGTAAAATTTGGGCAGCACCCAGCATTATGGGAAGGTGCCGTGCAATTTCCCGATCGCGGGATCCTGGACAAAGGCCTATGACAGAAATATCACTTTCAGGTTTTTGAAAAGCCTTTTTTTCATAATCAAGGTTTGTATCAAGTAAAGGATGCCCAACATATGTAACCGGGATCTCGTGTTTTCTGTAGAAGTCTTCTTCAAAAGGCAGGATAACCACCATATGATCCACAATCTTACCGATCTTTTTTACACGCCCGGGTCTCCATGCCCAAATCTGTGGGCTGATATAATATAACACCGGTATTCCAAGCTTTTTGGCAAAGGCGGCCACATTAAGGTTAAAATCGGGGAAATCGATGAGTATCAAAAGATCGGGGAGGAGTCTTTTAAGCGTCTTTTTGGCAACAGCCATCCCTTTGAGCAGATTGGGCAACTTGGAAAATGCTTCGGTTATCCCCACAACCGAAAGCTCTGAAGCATCAACGAAAACTCTGACCCCTGAAGCTTTAAGGGCCTGTCCGCCGATGCCGCAGAAAAACAGCGCCTTGTTTCTTTCACGCATGGCGGTTACAAGCCGTGACCCGTGAAGGTCACCTGAAGCTTCACCCGCAATGATCATAATACATTTTTGTTCTGAAAGCGGTTCCATACGATTACTATCGCAAAAAACGGATGTTGGTATCGCGGATCTGCTTCATAATGCTCAAAGCGATCTTTAAGGCATCGCGTCCCATCTGCCCTGTGACCTCCGGATTTTCACGTCTTATTACCGCTTTTACAAACGATTTTAACTCATCTTCCAGGGCATCACCCTTTGCAAAACTAAGCTGTTTGATTTCCATGCCGGGTATAAGGCCGCCTTCAATTTGATCGTTCCGCTGAATAACGGTAATCCCCTGATTTGCAAAATCGACGGATATATAGGCATCTTTTTGAAACAGCCTGATCTTCCTTTCATTTTTGGTCGATATTCGACTGGCGGTAACATTGGCAATACACCCGCTTTTAAACTCAAGACGTGCATTGGCAATATCAACATGTCCGGAAATTACAGGAATACCGGCCGCATGGATATTGACGATTTCAGACCTGACAAAGTTCAGTATAATATCAATATCATGAATCATAAGATCGAGCACAACACTTACGTCCGTACACCGGTCCTTGTAAACACTCAACCGATGCGACTCGATGAACATCGGCTTTTTAATAATATCCCGCAGGGCCACAACCGCCGGATTAAATCGTTCAAGATGCCCAACCTGGATAATAAGACCTCTCGACTCTGAAAAACGGATGAGTTCGTCGGCCTGTTCAGTGGTTTCTGACATGGGCTTTTCTATCAGAACATCGATATTGTTTTCCAATAAATCCCTGGCAACAGAAAAGTGAGCCGGTGTCGGAACAACGACACTGACCGCATCGACTTTTCCAAAAAGGTATTGATGGTGTGAATATGCCTTTGTATTAAACTCTCCGGCAACATCCTCGGCCTGGGATTTATCGATATCAACAACACCGACAAGTTCAACGTCATCCATTCGGGCATACTTTTCAGCATGAAATTTCCCGAGATAACCTGTACCCACAACACCCACACGCAATTTCTTCATAAACTTTACTTTTCCATAGCAACCACGGCAATACCATACTCGTCCGCCATGTGGATCATCTCTTTCCGGTCAAAAACAATCGCCTTTCCGGCTTCAACAACGAGCACCCCTGCTCCTGCTTCATGCATGGTCTTAATTGTTCGAACACCGATTGCAGGGATGTCAAATCGTATGTCCTGTTTGGGTTTACAGACCTTAACAACAACCGCAGTACCTTTGCCAAGCCCTCCGCCCCGCATTATGGTAGCGTCGGTTCCATCAATAGCCTCCACTGCCAGAACAGATCCGCCTCCCACCACCACACACTGGCCGATATCAAGGCGGCCGATCTCCTTGGCCACTCTCCAGCCGAGTTCGATATCATTCTTCTCGGACCGGGTCGGCCTCCGTTTTGTCCAGCAGCCTTTTTGCGCCAGAAGATCCGGCAGCAAAAATGTTGAGGGCTTTATTTCAATACCTTCTTTTTCGAGAAATGCGACAAGCCCCCTTAACAGTCCGTCATCATGGGTATGGCGCATACCGGCAATAAGGGAAATGGCTTTGATGTCGGGCCTTACATCCGAAAACATTCTCGTCTTTGTTATCGCCCCCATCATAACCGCCTGACTTACTGCGTTTTTTTTAAAAAACTTTATAATACGCTTGATCTGCCCGAGATGGATCCATTCAATAGTATCAACATGCTCTTTCAGGCAGGGATCCGTCTCATTATTATAAGCAATTGCATAGATGACAAATCCTTTGGATTTTGCCACTTTTGAAAAAATGATGGGGAACTGACCGCCCCCCGCAATAAGTCCTATCCGCATAGTATTCATTTGTCATGGGTCATCTGGTAATCCCGCGCCGGGAAGATTGTATAAAATCGATCAGGCTGACCACCTCGGGAGCTTGTTCCACCTCCGCTTTGACTCTTTCTATGGCCTCATTTAAAGTAATCCCAATTCGGAAAATAATCCGGTAAGCTTTTTTTAATAAAGATAATGTCTCTTGTGAAAACCCGTGGCGTTTCAACCCAACACTGTTTAAGCCATGCAGTTTTGCCCTGTCACCAGCTGCAAGAACATAGGGTGGGATATCTTTTCCCACCGCTGATTTTCCGCCCACGTATGCATAATCTCCGATCCTGACAAACTGGTGTATTGCCACCAGTCCGCCAATGGTGGCATAATCACCGACAGTAATATGCCCGGCAAGTGTTGCGTTGTTTGCAAAAATAACTTTTTTTCCGGTGATACAATCATGGGCAATATGGGTATAGGCCATTAAAAAGTTCTCTTCACCGACTTCAGTGAGGCCCCCGCCGAATTCCGTTCCCCTGTGAACCGTGACAAATTCGCGTATAATTGTGCCGCGTCCGATCTTAACATTGCTCTTTTCACCCTTAAATTTCAGCGACTGGGGAGCAGCCCCTATGGCGGCATACTGAAATATATGACAATCCTCGCCGATAGTAACATAAGGTTCAATAACCACGTGGGGCCCGATAACGGTTCCGGCTCCGATAGACACATTTTGCCGGATAATGGAATATGGCCCGACTTCCACGTTAGCGTCCAGTTCGGCCTTTAAATCTACAATCGCAGTTGCATGTATCATTATTTTTCTCCAAAAGAGGCCATCAGTTCGGCTTCAGCCACCAGTTTTTCATCAACAAAGGCCATTCCGGACATCTTGAACACTTTGGTCCGCTGTTTTAAAAATTTTATCTCAAATATAATCTGATCGCCAGGGACAACCGGTTTTCGGAATTTGACCTTGTTCATGCCCATAAAATATATCAGTGAACCACGTTCTCCTCCGGACAGTGATTCAGCCGCAAGCACAGCGCCAGCTTGGCCCATGGCTTCGATCATAAGTACGCCGGGCATAATCGGGCTCCCCGGAAAATGACCCTGGAAAAAAGGTTCGTTGATGGTTACGTTTTTAAGAGCAATTACCTTCTCGCCGGGAATCAGTTCAAGTATGCGATCAATCATGATGAACGGATACCGGTGAGGTAATAAGTTCATAATTTTCTGAATATCATAAGCTTTCTCCATGTTCCCATCCCCCCTACTTCAGTTCTTTTTCTCCTCGATCTTCTTTAATCTCTTTTCGATGTCCTCCAACTTCTTTTTAAGCTCCGGAAGCCGGGGTAGAATCTTTTGCACTCTTAGCCACAGTCGGTGAGTTATTGCAGGTGATCCTGATACTGTTTCACCGCTGGGCACCGACTTTGCAACTCCGGACTGGCCGACGACGGTCACATCATCCCCCAGGATCAGATGGTCCGCAATTGCTACCTGTCCGGCCAGTATGGCGTTTTTCCCGATGCTAACACTCCCTCCAATTGCAACCTGGGCCACAAGCACACTATTTTCACCCACGGTCACATTATGAGCAATGTGAACAAGGTTATCTGTCTTAACTCCACGTTTTATCCAGGTTTTACCAAAAGTGGCTCTGTCAATTGTATT
>MAXL01000033.1 GCA_001751005.1 Desulfobacterales bacterium S5133MH16 | reverse complement strand
GCCGTGGCAAATAAGTTTGGAGAGAAAGGGATTAACATCAACTATGTTTACGGAACTGTTTCGTCACCGGATGAAAAATGTCTTTTTGTATTTTGTCCGGAAGATATTGACCAAGCAGCCAAGATTTTCAAAACATAATAAAATCGCTTTCTGTATGAACCTGCCTGTGAATATACTTACACAGACAGGTCGGCAAGCGATGCCATGGGCAGTTGCGAAAAAATATCTTTTTATCTCAAAGAGTATCATAAATAGTACTTCTTTGGTTCATAACTTCTCCAAAATTATATCCGGTACGGTTTCCGCAATAAATAACTAAATGGGCTGTGCCGCCTCTCTAACAGTGCTTCCAGGAGGAATCTTTCTGCCGGCCCTTATCATGCCGTAGAGGAAGGCTATAAAAGCCAATCCTATAACCGTAACCCACGTCAATGATTCCACGGGATGTCGGCCAAAAGTGGCCAGTTGATAAAAGAGTGTGGCTGCTGCCCAGGCAAGCAAGGTCAAGTAGGTACCGATAAAGATGGTCCATTTCAGGTTTGTCTCCCGGTAAATGGCAGCAATAGCTGCTAAGCACGGATAATAGATCAGGACAAAGAGCAGGTAGGCAACGGCTCCGATCCTGCCGTCGAACCTTTTCACCATCGCCCCAAATGTAGATTTGGAGACATCTTGATCCTCTGCAACTGCCTCAATGTTAGTGAGATCGTCGTCGATACCTACACCTAAAGGATCGGTAACCGTTCCACCAAGTTCTGAAAAGGCAGCAGGAATGGAGGCAAAGGCCTCCCCGATTCCACCCCAGAAGCCGAAGCTCTCTTCTTCTCTTTCTCCCTTCTCAGCCTCACCCATGGCACTATAAAGAGCATCGAGGGTGCCAACTACTGCCTCTTTGGCGAAAATGCCGGTAAATATTCCCACTGTGGCCGGCCAGTTCTCCTGTGTCAATCCCATGGGCTGGAAGATTGGCGTAATAGATCGACCCACAGCGCTTAGCACCGATGTCTCGCTGTTTTCGTGGCCAAAAGAACCGTCTGTGCCCATGGAATTCAGGAAGGCGAGAATCACGAAGATGGGCATGAGGATTCTGCCTGCACGAAACATGAATTGCTTCAGCCGATCATAGGTGTGGATAATTACACCCCTGAAGGTAGGCCGGTGGTAAGGGGGGAGTTCCATGATGAAGTGAGAGGTCTGCCCCCTGAGCACCGTGCTTTTGAGAATAAAGCCTGTCATTATTGCCAGAGCAATGCCGGTGAGATAGAGGCTAAAAACAAGTATACTACCAGAGTGGGGAAAAAAGGCTGCTGCAAACAGGGCGTACACAGGCAACCGGGCCCCACAGGACATAAAAGGATTCATCATGATGGTTAAAGTCCGATCCCGTTCATTGTCTAAAGTCCTGGTTGCCATGATAGCCGGTACATTGCATCCGAACCCAACCAGCATGGGGACAAATGATTTTCCGGGAAGCCCTATGTAGCGCATAAATCGGTCCATGACAAAGGCGGCTCGTGCCATGTATCCCGAATCTTCAAGGATGGAAAGGCACAAAAACATAAAACCGATAGGAGGGATAAATGTGGACATGGTTTGTATACCGCCACCCATACCGCTTGCCAGAAACGTGATGAGCCATTCAGGAAAATGCAGGGCTGAAAGGAGCTTTCCAAAACCATCAACAAAAATGGTTCCAAAGAAAATATCGAAGAAATCTATAAAGCATCCGCCGATATTAATGGTTATCATAAAAGTAATATACATGGCGAATAGAAAAAAGGGTATACCCAAGGCACGGTTAAGTAACACGGTATCGATGGCATCAGAAACGGTTCTTCTAACCTCGAGTTTTTTCTGCACAGCATGCCTGTAAATGCCATTGATAAAACCATAGCGGCTGTCAGCTACCATGATGTCGGAATCATCGCCGAGGTTGGCTTTTATTTCCTTGCTGGCTTCTATCAAGAGCGGTTTCGCCATATCCCCTGCCATGTCGATCGCCATCTCGTCGCCTTCAAGGAGTTTCACTGCAAGCCATCTGGTATCAATGTTTTTCCGGGAGGCATCTTTCTCGACAAGTGGAATCAGATTAGCTATCGCCTTTTCTATCTCAACCGGATATTCAACAGCGACAGGAGAGATTTTTTTATCGACGGCAACTGTGTTGATAGCGTCCTTGAGCTGATCGATCCCTTTGTTTTTGTTGGCAACAGTTGGAACAACCGGGCAGCCCAGAAAATTTTCCAACTGTTTTACATGGATCTTAATTCTGCGCCGTTTGACGATATCCATCATGTTCAGGGCAACTACAACCGGGACTTTCATCTCAAGGAGTTGAACGGTAAGGTAAAAATTCCGCTCAATGTTTGATGCATCAACGATATTTACGATCAAATCCGGCTTCCCCGAGATCACATAGTTACGAGCAATTTGTTCATCTAGAGAGGTGGCAGATAGAGAATATATGCCAGGGAGATCGACCACCTCCACGTTCTTATTGAGATGGCTGTAACTTCCGGTTTTTCTTTCTACCGTGACTCCGGGCCAGTTACCAACCTTTTGTTTAGCTCCTGTCAGGTCATTGAATAGAGTGGTCTTGCCGCAGTTTGGATTTCCTGCCAATCCAATAGTTATTGAACTCATTTTTAGCTCCTTTCTACTAATAATACTTCGGCTTCCGCCTTTCTGAGGATCAGATTAAACCCTCTTAAGTTAATCTCAACCGGATCGCCCAGTGGAGCGACCCGGGTTACGGTAAATTCGGCACCTTTTGTCAGCCCCATGGCAAGTAGTTTGTTCTTGTAAGCCTTTGCACCGGTGCCAAACCCGACAACTTTTCCTCTGGAATTGATTTCCAAATTACGTATTGATACAGACATAATTTCTCCTTTGCGTTAAATTTGTTTTTTATCTTTGATTTGGTCGAAAATGTGCCAGTCCTTTTTGCATAATTCATTGCGCCTTTTTGATTCTTTCCATTCTTCATTCCCTCAAGAAAAAAACAAAAAGGCGCAACCAAAGCTTTATACAAAGCTCCAAGTTACGCCTTCACTTTCTCCGCACCCCTTTAAAGGCCGGAGGCCGTAAGACATTCCTGATTTGTTTATTTTGCTTCTAT
>MAXL01000032.1 GCA_001751005.1 Desulfobacterales bacterium S5133MH16 | reverse complement strand
TGGTGCCGAACTGTGTAAGCAGATTCGTAAAGATTTACCTATGGCCATTATCCATGCGGTGACAGGGTACAGCTCCTTTTCTGAATTCTCTGATTATCGTGATGCTGGATTCGACGATTGTTTCAACAAGCCGGTTAAGTTGGCAGTCCTTCTGAAGGCAGCAGAGGATGCATTTAAAAAACTCGATACTTGGAAAAAGAGGTAACGAATATATTATATAAACCTGAACCTAAACTCGGGGCGTTTCGTCACCCCAGGGTATAAAAATTCGCCACCCGCTCGCTGTACTCGCTCGACACACACAGACAATTCTTTTAGACACCGCATAATGGAGAACCATCCCTATTTTTTACCATAAAAATACATTCATTTTTTTATTCTTTCTGACCCTGGCGCTTATAAATTTTAAAACTCCGGCGCAGGGGGCCAACTGGTTGACCCTGATCGGCACCGAACCGCCGGAACAGACATACAAACTCTGGGGCGTCATCCAGCCTCTCTACACCTATGATTTTGGTGACAGACTGGAGAGTTTGCGCGGAGGAGGCACCCCCAACAATGGCAAATATGTGGTAAAAAACACGATTGCCCCCTGGTACACTGAACAGAAAAGACTGCAATTTCGCCGCCTGCGGGCCGGGGTGCGCGGTCGTTTCTTCGGCAGGCTGAATAATCCGGTCACCGATAAAATTAATTATTTCATGGTCTTTGAAACAGCCCCGAATCTGGTGACCTATGACCCCTTTGATGACCGGCACCGGGACATTGCCCTTGCCGATCTTTTTCTTACCTTTAATCACCTGCCCGGCGCCAGAATCCAGGTCGGGTTATTTAAAAACCCGGGGCCGGAGGAGACATTGCAGCCCCAGGCCTTCAGCAATGACTACATCCAGCTCACCGATTTTACCGGTCGCGTCTATTTGGAACGTTTCAGCAGCGGCAGCACCAGAAGAAGAAGCTACGGCGGACAGAACCACAATATCGGAACTCCGGTCAACACAGCCTATGGTTTCAGCGTGGCCCGGGACTGGGGCGTTCAGATCTTTGACAGCTTCCGGTTTCGGCCTGCATGGGACTGGTCTTACGCCGTTAAAGTCGGTCGGGGCGAGGCGATCTATGAAAGCCATGACCATGATCATAACCGGGAACTCTATCTCTACAGTTCACTGGAATATTATCTGCCTGGCGGCAAGGGGCCGAAAAAACACGGCATTAAATTTTTTGGCTGGTATCAAAGCGGCGAACGGCGTTTTGACACTGACCCGGAGGAAAAGGAATATGACCGGATTCGCTGGGGCCTGGGCTGCAAGGCCCTGGGAAAATTCTTTGGCCTTGATTACAGACAGCGCTTCACCGTAGAACTTCTCTATGCCGACGGAATGATTTTTACCTCCCCAGCCGGCAATGTCAAAAGCGGGCTCTTGCAATATGCCGCCCAGAAGGGCAATAAATCCCGAGGCCTGACCTTGGATTACGGCTTTTATTTGAAAAAATGGCAGTTTGATGTCCGCTATCATTGCAACGACATGCTCTATAAAACCGACAATGAATACTGGATCAGGGCCGACGCCAGAAAAATAACGGAAACCACCCTGGGCATTACTTATCACTTTACCCCGGGAATCAGGATGACCGCGAATTACACCTTCCGTGACGCCGAGGCTCCGAACACCGATGATCACAATGTCCAAACCGTGGTGAAATCCGTCAAAAACAGAATGGCCCTCCAGTTTACATGGATACTCTAACCATGCGTAACAGTTCAGCAAATTGTCTGGTGTCCTTGAATTTTGTTACTTTTCAATTAAAATGACCCGGCTAATGGTCATTAGCAGTTGTAGAAGGACTGGCAAATAGAAAAGATGCAGCGGGTCACTGAACTCAATAAAGCAGTTCAACAGCTTGCTTTGGCCCGCATTCGAAAACAGTATGGAAAGATCTCAGAGCAGGAGCAAACACTTCATTTAGCAGGTCTCTGGTTAAATAGAGAAACGTAGGCCGCAAAAACTCTTATTTCGTTGGCTTGAGGAGGGCCAAATAATGGGTATGAAGCCGTTTCTTGTTACAAAAATATTGCCATTCGTGATTGGCGCCCTTATTTTAATTTCCTTTTCTGCACTCCAAAAAATAATTATTGGTGCAAATCCATTTATGATTAAAGGTTATGTGATTCCTTTTATATTTGGGGGAGCATCCGGTATAATAATTGCGTTTTTTAGAAAAAAATGGGAAAAGGAAGCGGTACGAGTGGAAACGGAGAAACTGCAAGCGATTATTGAAATGGCCGCAGCCGTGTGCCATGAATTGAACCAACCGCTGCAGAGTATTTCCGGATATTGCGAATTGTTGATGATGGATTTGGAAGAAGGAGATCAGTCCTATAAACAAATAAAAGGGATTAAAGGACAGGTCGATAGAGCGGGGAAAATAACGAAGAAACTCATGCGTGTCAAAAGATATGAAACCAAAGACTATCTCAAAGGTAAAATTATAGATATAGATAGGGCTACCGAATAGATCTGAATAATCAAAATGAACTTGATTAAGGGTGTTAAATGTATGAGTGAGAAAAAAGTTCTTGTTGTAGATGATGAAGAAAAGATTCGGGATATATTTGAACTGGCTTTTAGCAAAGCCGGCTACGTAGTCAGGCTGGCAAAAAACGCAG
>MAXL01000031.1 GCA_001751005.1 Desulfobacterales bacterium S5133MH16 | reverse complement strand
TTCTGGCTGCGGTCCCCGGTGAATCGGGTTTGTCAATATCAGAGCATACCTGGAGGATTGCCTCTTTGATGTCTTCATCGCCGTAGTTGCCGGATCTTATAAAAACCCGAGCATTATCGTATGTTCTCAGCGTAGAAACGATATGCGGATCCCTGTAAGAACCCAAGCAAAACAGTCCGTTTTCAGTATTGTACACGGCAAATCCCCCATATGCTCCGCCTTTTTCCCGAATCTCGCGATGCAGATACAAGGATCTAAGTATTTTGCTTATCACGGATAAGGCAGGTGCATCTTCATGTCCCAGGCGCACGGTCTCAAAAGTCTTGGCCACAAATGAAACGGATGATGATGTGCTCCACCCCTCTCTGGGAATTTGATCATCACAATCGATTTCCGGCGGCACAAATCCATGTCCTGTCTTTAATAATTCCGGCCCGAGTTCAAGTCCGTTTTGTATCGATGCGGTGGCTGAAGAAGCTGCTGAAATCGGTTGTTCTTCACCAATCAGCGCCATTTTAAAGTTGTTACGTGTAAAAAGTGTTTTGCTGATAACGAAAAGTTTTTCAGATACGGATTTTAGTTTTTCGTCTGTAAGGTCGTCGGTTATCGCCTTTATGGTTTGAAGCTGCTGAATTCCGTGCCAGGCTTCGTTAAGTGTACTTGCTGAAGAAAAATTTCTTGAAGCCATGGACATAGCCAATCTGTGGCCGTTTTGCACAATCATCGATTCCAGGCCTGCACGGTACTCCAGAAAAAGGCTTCTTAAACGAACCAGATCTGAAAAATCGAATTTGCACAAAAGTTCTTCAATGATGTCAAACAGTTGATCCTGGTTTCGGACCAGGCACTTTCCGTTAACAGCGACAAGGGGTATGCAGGCTCCTGCATCGTCAAAACCGGTACGGGCATGGCACGACAAGCCGATACCGCCGGTATACGCATCAATACGCTGTGCCATTTCTGTATAGTCATGTAGGGCCGTGCCAATCCTGGAGAAGGCGTGGCAGAAAAAAGGAACCAGGGGGACCAATTTTTTTTGCAGTAATCCACTTCCCATAACCCCCAAAAAATAAAAAATACCGGAGGTTGATTGCGGATAACAAGTGGCCGGTACGGTGTCATAAGAGGTTGACGCTTTCACGATTTGAACCGTGGGGGGAATCTCTTCAAGATCTAATGTGGGAAGACAGGAAACGTCCTCTTTGTATTCCTGGAGTTGTTTTAACGCGTTGGTATCCGCTTTTATTTTTTCAAGTTCGGATTGTGTCATTTCAGCACGAATCCGGTCGAGTTCTGCCGTGACTCGATCGCGTTCTCTCTGTTCCATTAACGGGTCAGGAACAAGAGTAAGAAGCACCCGGTGCGCATTTTCCAGGAAATATTTTTTAATCCGGTTCTCAAGGAAGGGTCCTTTAGAAATCTCATTTCGAAGCCGTTGAAGATCGGCATCAAATTGCAAGATTCTGACAGGATCACCTCCATGAAACCAACTGCCGGCAAATGTCAACAGCAACTTGATACCATACGGATAAGGTATGTTTGTTACCTCTTTACGATGAAACTCCAGCTGATGAATAGCGGATTCAATCATTTTTATATCAATGCCGTTTTTCGAAAGATCCTCCAAAACATCAAATACTATGGTTTCGATTTTATCAGCGGCAGATTCCTCAACATCCTTCAATCCGCAGACAAACATATTATCTCTGTTCTCAGCATCAAAGCCGGTTCCGTCACAAAGGGCGGTTCCGAGTTTTGAATCTATCAGTGCCTTTCGCAGGGGAGATGCGGAATTGCCAAGAAGAATTTGACCAAGCAGGGTTAGAATCAGAACCTCAAAAGGATCTTTGATGTCCGCGGTGAGCCATGCCACACAAATCTGACACTTTTTTGATGGATCTTCATTTTTGTCCAATGGATAAGAATATGTATTCTTTCTCGCCGTGCTCCAGCGAGGCTGGGAAGGAACATCGGTTTTTGGATCCATGCTTTCAAAATGCGTAAAAATTTTTTCGTTGATAAAATTAAGATGGTCTTTTAAAGGCAGGTCCCCATAGGTATAAAAAAAAGCGTTGCTGGGATGATAATGCCGGCGGTGAAAAGCCTTAAGCTGATCATAGGTCAATTCGGGAATGATCGCAGGATCTCCGCCCGAGTTGTAGCCGTAGGTTGTTTCAGGATAAAGCGCATTTAAAATTGATCGGACCATTACCTGGTTCGGCGATGACATGGCGCCTTTCATTTCGTTGTATACAACACCTTTATAAACCAGTTTCACCGAATCAGAGTCTTTTGTTCCCTCTTCTATTTCCAGGCGGTGTCCCTCCTGCTTGAAGCTAAGCTCTTCAATGTTAGGGTAAAAAGCCGAATCCAGATAAACATCCATGAGGTTGTAAAAATCTGTTCGGTTCTGAGTGGAAAATGGATACATGGTCCAGTCTGATGAAGTAAAAGCATTCATGAAAGTGCTCAAACTCCTTTTAAGCATGGAAAAGAACGGATCTCTTACAGGAAATTTATGAGAACCGCACAAAACGGTATGTTCAAGGATATGAGCAACACCGGTTGAATCAGAAGGGACTGTCTTAAAAGCCACGCTGAATGTATTTTCTTTGTCTTTGTTACTGATGTGAGTATGCCGGGCGCCGGTTAGGGTATGTTCGAGCAGATAAAGAAATGCACCGATTTCTTTAAGTTCTGCGATCTGCCTGATAAAATAGCCGAAAACACGATCTCCTTCTTTGATGTCGGAGTTGTTGTGATCCAAAATTGTACTCATAACTAAACCCCAAGTTAGTTCGCTTCGCCCCGCCTGCCATTGCAAGGCACGAGCGGGCAGGTCACAATTGGCCTCCGGCCTGGAGGGCCTACGCCCCGGAGGGAATAATGGAATAATGGATAATCGGCAATACCTAAGAGGCTAAGCAGCGATATACAGGCCTCGACTTTTGCGCACAATTTTGTCCATTTTATGCAGACGATAAATAATATTTCGAAGTTTTTTATCTTCAAAACCTGTTCTTGCTTGAATATCGGCAAACCCTACACCCTTTCTGAATCGTTTAATTACTTCCAGCGCCCTGTCCGTAGAAGTCATCACGGTTCTGCCGGTTGATGCCATGCTTTTGGAGGCTTTTACACCGGAAGTAGCGACGCCTTTGCCGGTCATTACAGAGGACTTGATGAGCATTTCCAGACGATCCATTTTGGCCATGAGTTTGTCGATATCATTCCGGCTCGGAATATTGTAATACTGGAAGAAGAACTTTACCATTGCATCAAAACTTACAGATTTGCCTTTTTTCTTTGCCATGTGATCCTCCTTATATGACGGTTAGGATGGAAAGATGACTAGTATAAGCAAAATATCAATATTAAAACTATTTGATAATATATAAAAAGTCAAGTTATACAATTTTTATGATAGATTCAGAAGATAAAAGAACACAACGCATGAGCAGATAGTAATAAAGCATTGAAAATAAGAACCTTTCGTGATAATTTGATCATAATTGAACAAAGACACATAATTGAAAGTTTGAAGCGATACTGCAGGTCTTATGAGCAATACCCGGATGAAAGAAGCAGAAAAACAACATAGTTCCAAAAAAACAGGACGACTGTTACAAAAGTATGATATCCGTGAGTTTGTTAAGCGTGTAAAAAGGCTCGAGGGTGATCCCCATTATATTGCCATGGGTATGGCTATCGGGGTTTTTGTGGGCATAACCCCTACTATGCCGTTTCATACGGTTATCGCCGTAGCCCTGGCTTTTATTTTGCGTGGAAGTAAAGTCGCTGCTGCCATTGGAGTCTGGTTTTGCAACCCGATTTCCGCACCTTTGTTTTACTTGGGAAGTTACAAGACGGGAATGTTCATTTTTGGTAATTCAGCACCCTTTGACACAAAATACGAATCGGTCTTAGAATTATTAAAGCTTGGGATGGATGTCACTATGGCAATGGTAGTCGGTGGAATAATATTGGGAATTCTTCCGGGTTTTGCCTCATATTTTATAACGCGTAAAATTATTACAACCATACGACCGCGTAAAACGGCAGGGCTTTAATCTTTTTCTCAAATTCCATTATTGCATTCCGATGGTATAAACAAATTACAATTAAAAGGCTCGTGATTTTAAAAATTTGCAGAAAATCAGAAACGTTTAATTGTTCTCATATGAAGCTATGACCTCACCAAAAACACTGCTGGTTTTTCATAATATCAGACCTAAAAAACAACTGGGGCAACATTTTTTGGCGAATCAGACCACTGCAGAGATGATTGTGAATCGTTCCGGAATTTTACCGGAAGACGTTGTTCTGGAAATAGGCGCCGGCCTGGGTTCGTTAACAATTCCTGTAGCCCGCATAGTTAAGCAGGTTTTTGCGGTTGAGAAGGATCGCAAAATTATAGATATTTTGAAAACAGAGATTCTTGCGAGTAATCTTTCAAATGTTGTTATAATGGAAAGAAACATACTGAGGATTGATATTAAATCGCTGGTAGAAAATGTCGGACAAAAGATGGTGGTCATGGGCAACCTTCCCTACAACATATCTTCCCAGATTCTTGTTCAACTTATTAAATCCAGAGAGGCGTTAACCAAAGCGGTCTTCATGCTACAGAAGGAGCTGGCTCAGCGCATTACTGCACAACCCGGTTGCAAGGATTATGGAAGACTTACAGTTATGCTTGGGTACTGTTCCGACATAAAAAAAATAGCAGATGTTAAAGCTTCTCTTTTTTTCCCAAAACCCAAAGTAGATTCCGAAGTTCTTGAATTTAGATTTAAAAAAACATTAGCATATCCCACCAATGATGAGGCCTTCTTCTTCAGTGTCATCAAAGCGGCTTTCGGAAACAGACGAAAAACTCTTAAAAACGCGCTTGCGGCAAGCGCACTGAATATTGATGCAAATACTGCCGAAAATGTGCTTAAACGGTCAGGCATAGATCCGGTTCGGCGAGCAGAGACACTTACCATAGAAGAGTTTGTTAAACTGAGTAACAATTTGGAATCTACTTAGGTTTCACTATAATCGTCGCCGCCTTTCCGTTATCCAGGTATTTCTTCGCAATATTGGACACCTCTTCTTTTGTAACAGAAGCATAATCTTTCATTATTGTGCGGCTCCAGTCGAGCTGTTGGGGATGTTTTTTGGAACCCGTAAGAACTGTATTAAGCCAGTAGTTATTGGTACGCATCATTTCTTTTATACTGGTAAGGGTTGGAGATAAGGCCCGATGCAATTCATCCTGGGTAGCACCGTCAGAAGCAAGGCCGGATACTATTTTCTTTATTTTGTTTGCCAACATATTTGCTTCTTCAGGATTAATATAAACCCCTGTTTGAAAAACCCCATACTTCGGATAAGCCCGGCTCGGCCTGTTAAAGGCAAATGTAGAATAAGCGGAGCCAAGCTTTTCACGTATCTGCTCGCGAAACCTGTCCGAAACAATATCCGCCAGCACGGATAAACGGCGTGTCCTGCTTATATTCCATAAATCCTCAGTTGGATAGGCGACGATTACCATGCCTTTAGGAATTTTTGTCGCAACAGATATGGTGTTTAATTGGCCGACAGGGAATTCAGGCAATCTTGACTCTGATGATTTATAGACTTGGGTATTCAGGGAAAGAGTTCCAAAATATTTAGCGGCCAATTTTATGACCGAATCCATATCAAAGTCTCCTACTACCGATACTTCCATAGTATCGGTTTTTAATGATGCCTCGATCCAAGACCGGACATGCTCAAGTGTCAACTGCTTGAATTCTTCAAAAGAGGGAAGTCCGAAACGGCTGTCTCCTCCGGCAAGAAAACGGTTTCCTGAAAGTACCATGGCGCCATTGATTGAACCCGAAAGTTCCAGATATTTCTGCCTGAACCGCTCCATGGAGAGAGTATAAGCATCTTCACGAAAACCCGGATCAACCAGATGCGCATAAAGGAGCTGAAACAACAGCGGAACTTCTTGGGTAACGGTTTCTCCTTTGAAGTAAAACCGGTCTTCCCCAACATCGAAAAAAACATCCGTGCTTTTTCCTGCCATGGCACGTTCAACCCCATCTTTGTCTAAGGCTCCGAGTCCGCTTTCGTTAATTACCTTTGTGCTTAGCGCAGCAAGGCCAGGTTTTTTTAATGGTTCGGAAGTTTTGCCCGAGCCAAAGGCAAGATTAATAAGCACTTGATTGGCCTTAAAATCGGTTTTCTTGAGATTAAGGCGGACACCGTTTTTGAAATCGATCCGGACAATTTCAAGATCAGGAATCTTTTTTGTCCGGATAACCCGGCCTTCTTTCCCGGGTTCTTGAAGATATGGAAACGTCACGGTTTTCTTTTCAGCCGGTTTTGATAGTTTTACCTTATTGCTTTTGTAATAAGCTGCAAGTATCTGAGAGCGGGGATCCTTATCCGTCCCAGTCAGTTCTGCATTGCCGGTTACGAATATAAGCTTGTGTTCCGGCGCCCAGATTTCCTTGAAGGCATCATGTACATGTTGTAAGGTCAGCGAGTTGATAAGCGGAGTAAAAAGTTCTTTTTTCTGTTCGGGCGACAAAAAAACCCGGTCTGCA
Source organism: Desulfobacterales bacterium S5133MH16 (assembly GCA_001751005.1). Lineage (GTDB taxonomy): Bacteria > Desulfobacterota > Desulfobacteria > Desulfobacterales > UBA11574 > S5133MH16. The sequence continues at coordinate 764 of MAXL01000031.1, read as the reverse complement.
TTAAGGTTCCATAATATCTTTCGTGCCAGATGCCGGCTGTTGCGTGTGGAAGCTTTTTTTACTGCGTTATCAAGTTCTGAAAGATAATCTTTTTTTACCCTGTCCAATTCTGATTCAGCAAACCCGAATTTCAATGCCTTTCTTAAGATTTGTTCCATAAGAGAAAGAGATCTCTTCCAGTTTTCCGGGCTGCACTCGGCGGTGATCTCAGCATATTTCATTTGATTTAAAAAAATTCCTGAATGAATGGATGCCGAGGTAAAGGGAGTGCCTGCTTTTCTGACCTTAGCATTTAGGCGGTTCTGGACAATGCGGTTGGCAATATTTTTGACCAATCTATCTTTTTGAAAGGTAAAAGAATCCGGTTCCTTGGAAACCTTTTCCACAACTTCGATGCTTGTCGTTGTATTTCCTGCTTCTTTTTCAAGGTGGTAAAAGGGTTTTATTCCGAAATGATTTATCTTTCCAACATCGGGCTCGCGCACAGGAGGGGCCCGGCTCGATAATGAGGAGAAATTTTCTTTTATTAGTGAAATTGCCGCTTGGGTATCAAAATCTCCCACCATTACAAGTATCATTTTCTCCGGCCTATACCAGGAATCATAAAATTCTTTCAAGCGTTTATGGTCAGCCTTTTTCAGTATTTCTTCTTTGCCTATGGGAAGTCTTTTAGATATTTTTGCATGAGGAAATTCAAAATTCAATGTGGCAACATATGTACGATACCCTGCAGAATCGCGTGTTCGCTTTTCGGCCAGAACCAC
>MAXL01000030.1 GCA_001751005.1 Desulfobacterales bacterium S5133MH16 | reverse complement strand
GATTTAATGTGGTTGCGCTTTCAAAAGCCAGAGCTCTCGGACTCTGGCAGTTTATTCCCTCAACTGGCTACAAGTTCGGCCTTAAACGCGATATATTCATTGATGAAAGGATTGATCCTGTTAAGTCAACAAAAGCCGCTATAGCATACCTGAAAGCACTGCATAACATCTTTGGGGACTGGAACACAGTTCTTGCGTCGTACAATTGCGGGGAAGGAAGGGTGCTTCGTGTAATACGAAGTCAGAAGATAAACTACCTTGACGATTTCTGGGATCTATATCAAAGGCTTCCGAAGGAAACCGCCAGATATGTCCCCAGATTCCTTGCAACTCTACATATAGTCAAAAATCTGGAAAAATACGGACTCAATTCAATAAACATAGATTCTCCATTAGAATATGAGACTATATCTGTGTCAAGGCAGGCGCATCTCAACGACATAGCAAAAAATATAGGAACTTCTGAAAAAATACTGAAAGAACTTAATCCGGAGTTGCGATACAAAATATTGCCCTCTGATCAATATCCCCTTAGAGTTCCTCTGGGAAAATGTGAAGAGCTGCTTTCGAAGCTGGAGGAAATACCGATCTGTTCTCCACCCAAAAGTACAAGGATTGTGTACCACAAGGTAAGGCAGGGAGAAACCCTTTCAACTATAGCAAGGCGCTATCGCACAAGTGTCAAAAGCATTGCACGGGCAAACAATATACGTAAAAACAATTTAATCGTAGCAGGCAAAAAGCTTAAAATTCCACAAAAGGGAGCAGTCTACAGGGCTCGTGAGCCCAAATATAAACATACATCAAAATATATGGTAAAACGCGGTGACTCTTTGTGGATTATAGCCAGGCGTTTTGATACTACGACAAAAAAACTTCAGAAACTGAACAACCTTTTAAATACGAATCTTCATATTGGACAGGTGCTAAAAATATCCGGACAAAAGGAAAGCCCTGCACCGGCAACAAAAGAAAGCTTAAGAACATATCTGGTAAAACGCGGAGACAGCCCCTTCAGGATAGCAAAAAGCCATAACGTGCCCCTTGAGCGCTTTTTACGCACAAATAATCTAACACCCAGAAGCAAAATATATCCGGGGCAAAAAGTATATGTTGAATAACCAGCGCCCCGTAGCTCAACGGTCTCCAAAGCCGTACTTTTTTATTTACTAATTTGAAATGAACCATTGAAAATTCATATTCCGTTACCCTTGCCTGTGCTTATACCTCCACAAATAATTTGATTAAAAAAATTGATGGCAAAGGACATGCGCCGAGCCTGCGCATGGAGTGGCTTTTTATGAAAATAAAAACATTGCGTATCTTAGTCTTTTTTACATTATTTTTTTCCGCTGTTCAGTTGCAAGCATCTGAATGCCCTGGAAAAAAAGTTCCGGTAATTGCCAGCATTTTTCCTGTTGCAGATATGGTAAAGCAGGTTGGAGGCATGTACGTTGATGTGACTACTGTTATTCCTCCTGGCGCAAGTCCTCACACATATGAACCAAGACCAAGTCTGTTAAAAAAGATTTCCGAGGCACGTGTTTTTTTTATGATTGGAGCCGGTCTTGAATTATGGGCAGAAAAATTTATCGAATTATCAAAAAATCAGATAAATACAGTGAAATTATCCAAAGGAATTTCTATGATAAAGTTATCAAAACATCATCATGGCGACCTTGAACATTATCATGATGACACAGATATTTCGGATGCAGAATCAAACTTTGCCAACCCTCATATATGGCTTGATCCTAAAATAGCCAAATTGATGGTCAGTAAAATTATTTCAGTTCTTTGCAAGATTGATAACAAACATATGGAATACTATGAAAAGCGGGGATTAGCGTATTTAAATAAATTGGATGAACTCCATTGCCTGATAAATTCGACGGTTGAAAAATTTAAAATTAGAAAATATGTTTGCTTTCACCCTGCATGGGATTACTTTGCAAGACGATATGGACTTGAATCCGTCGGTGTGATTGAAGTGGCTCCCGGAAGAAACCCTACGCCGAGAAGTATAAAAAAAATCGTTTCTCTTATAATAGAGCATGATATTCGGGCTGTGTTTGCTGAACCCCAGTTGAATTCAAAGGTTGCAGAAGTAATTGCCAATGAGGCAAATGTTAAAGTGCTTTTTCTGGATCCAATGGGCGGCCCGGACATAAAAGGCCGCAACAGTTATTTTGACCTTATGAACTATAACCTTAGGGCGTTGCAGGAGGCAATGCTTTGAAAAACCATGAAACAGATATTGGAAATAAAAAAGCAGTTTATGCTGAGCTTCAAAATGTCTGGGTCGGTTATTACAATAAATGGGTACTGAAGTCTATATACTTGAAGTGCTACCAGGGTGAAATCTTTGGCATAGTAGGTCCAAATGGTGGTGGAAAATCAACCCTGCTTAAAGTTATTTTGGGACTTGTTAGGCCTCAAAAAGGTGTGGTAAAATTATTTGGACATAGGCCTGACAAGCACACCAGACTTGAAGTTGGATATCTGCCTCAGATTTCCAAAGCTGACAGATCTTTTCCTGTTACAGCCCTGGATGTAGTCTT
>MAXL01000029.1 GCA_001751005.1 Desulfobacterales bacterium S5133MH16 | reverse complement strand
CTGTAAGATTGATGGTGAAAAGGGTATAACTTATGCGTAAATTTATGTTGTGGAGTGAGGCTCATCCGTGGATTGCGATAGCTATAGTTGCCATCGTCACAATTTTTGCCTTATACAGCGCCCGCAACATAAGAATCGATGCCTCAACAGAAGGTATGATGATCCAGGGAGATCCCGCCCAGGACTATTATCAAGAAACCCTGAAAAAATTCGGGACAGACAATATTACTGTCATCTTTATCAATGACAAAAATCTCTTTACCCATGAAAAACTGAAACTATTAGATGAGCTTGTTTTCAAGTTCGAGGAATTACAGGGAGTCAGCAAGGTTGAAAGCCTTTTTTCCGTAACCAACTTTAAAGGAGTTGAAGGGAGTCTTGAAACTAACCCCCTGATGGATTGGCCGCCCGAAACTCAGGAAGAGGCCGAACAAATAAAAGCAGACGCCCTCCGGAATCCGGTCTTTCTGAACAACCTGATCTCGAAAGACGGCACTGTTACAGCGATAAACCTTTTTGTAGAAGTAAATCCTGATGAGCCCGGATTTAATGTTAAGTTCTCCAAACAGGTAGATGAAATCATCAAACCCTTTCAAAACCGGTTTGATAGCATATTCCAGATCGGTCTTTCCTACACCCGTCGTTTGATAAGTGATAATATTATAGGAGATACGGTTAAGCTGGTGCCGATGGCAATTTTTGTTCTCCTGTTAACTTTGATCTTATTCATGCGTTCAGCCAGCGGAGCTATATTGCCCATGCTTACGGCCGGCACAAGTATTGTTTGGACAGCCGGTTTTATGGCTTACGTGGATATTCCTCTTAATGTGCTTACCGTTATCGTGCCTTCCCTTATCGTTGTTATCGGCTCGACAGAAGATATACATATTCTTTCCGAATATTTGGAAAGTATCGGAGAAACGGGTGGTAACAGAACTGAGGCTATTAAAATCATGTCGGGGAAGGTCAGCACGGCAATACTCCTCACCTCGCTGACCACTTTTATCGGGTTCCTTTCCATTACGTTAAACCAGATAATTCTGCTCAAACAATTCGGTATTGTGGCTGCCTTTGGTCTGCTCGTTAATCCTTTTGTCACCTGTTTCCTTGCTCCGGTTTATCTCCGTTTTTTTGGTTCTACAAAAGGCAAAATATCCGAAGATCACAAGGCAAGTTATGCAAACCGCTTTTTTGGCATGCTTGCCGATAATATAATAAAAATTATTTACAGCAATAAACCGCTGGTTCTTACTTTTTTTCTGGGCACGGCTGCTATCATCGGACTTTTTACATTTCAGGTGAATGTAGATAATGATCTTCTCGGTTATTTCAAAAAAAACTCGGCAATACGCAGCCGTAGTGAGATACTTCATGAGAACTTAGCGGGCGCTCAGACCTTTTTTATCCGTATAGACAGCGGTTTTCCAGGTACTTTTAAACAGCCGGAAAACCTTGCTTACATTGCTCAAATACAAAAATATATTTCTGAAAGAGGGTGGTTTGATAAAACAAAGTCCCTGGCAGATGATATATCCCTCATACACAGAGAAATGAACAACGGCGATGAAAAATACTTCAAGGTGCCTGATTCAACCGATCTTATCGCCCAGTACCTCCTGTTTTTACACAGGGATGAAATCTCCCGTTACGTGACCGCAGATTTCAGCGAAGCAAATATGCTGGTGAGACATAATATCAGCTCTTCCTACGAACTTGCCGAGGCACTTGAAGACCTTGAGAAATACATTAAAAAGACTTTGAATCCTCATTTCTTATGGAAGTTTACTGGCGAAAATATCCTCGTTAATGCGGCGGCTGACAGTATGGCTGAGGGCCAGGCAAAATCACTTTCCATAGTTCTTGTCCTTATCTTTATCATTATGTCGCTCCTGTTTGTCAATGTTAAGGCCGGTCTCCTGTCACTCATTCCGAATCTGTTTCCAATCGTTCTTAACTTTGGCATTATGGGTATTTTCGGTATTCCCTTAAATACCGGAACCGCTATGGTGGCGGCGATTGCCATCGGAATTGCCGTGGATGACACAATACATCTCATGAGCCGTTATAATACTGAGATGCGTGTACTGCAAAGCCAGGACAAGGCTATTGATGTGTGTATACACGCTGAAATAAGACCGGTAATTTCAACATCCATAGCCTTATCCCTGGGATTTGCCGTGCTTGGTTTTTCCAATTTTGTTCCTGTCATCAGTTTTGGTTTGCTTTCATCAATGGTCATGTTATTTGCCATCATAGGTGATTTGTTTATAACGCCGATTTTGCTCTCGTCCACCCAGTTGATGACTCTCTGGGATATGTTGGGTCTCAAGCTGCAAGAGTCAGTTATAAAGGATGCCGAATTGTTCCGGGGTCTCAGGCCCTGGCAAATAAAAAGAATCGTTTTGCTGGGCAAGATTCTTACCGGCGAAACCGGGGGATTGGCCGTGGCACAGGGAGAAGAGGGATCAAGCATGTATCTCCTTCTTGAAGGCAGAGCCCAGGTAGTAACAAAGGACAAAAAAACCGGCGAGCAGATTATCCTTACAAAACTTAAGCCTGGTGATGT